>JAZGGS010000415.1:0-3481 GCA_036480595.1 Ignavibacteriaceae bacterium | reverse complement strand
ATCTTTTCCGCCCGCTGGATGTATTCAATTACAAAGAGATGAAATTATTTATACATGGCGATGTTGATACTTCTTCAGGTTCAGTTTCACATGTAGATCCTACAACAGGAATACATGCTTCGGAAGTATTTTTTAGGTTTGGAACCGATACAAATAACTATTACGAATACAGGCAGCCGGTTGCTTCAGGATGGAACAGTATCTCAATTCTGTTTAATGAATTAACTGCAGTTAAGCAAGCCGCTATTGATACTTCTACAGGAATTATAACTGTGCCTGTTCTCGGGAGACCGGGGCATTTTTATCGTGTTAAAGGTAATCCCACATTAACATCAGTTAAATTTTTGTCAGTCGGTATCTTCAATCTGAATGATGATGTTGGCAGCATTCCGGTTTCTGGTGAGGTATGGTTAAATGAGTTAAGAGTAGTAGGTGCAGATGATTCACCCGGTTGGGCGTACAGTTTTTCATCTTCTATGAAATTTGCAGACCTGCTAACTGTTAACTTTAATATGAGTGAAAGGAATCCATTCTTTCACCGTCTTTCAGATAGATTCGGCTCCAGGGTGGAGAGCCGTAACTGGGCGGTTTCTACCGATATTGATATTTTAAAATTGCTGCCGTTTAATATGCGGGAAAGTAATCTTAGAATTAATTATTCTCATACTGAATCGATCGGTAAACCGCTGTACATTCCCGGAACTGATGTGTTGGTGGAAGAAGCGGTTAAGCAGATTGAAAATACACCGGATACGGTTAATAATAAGCAACAGCAAACACCTGAGCAGCTTATTAACGAAACCCAGACACTTAATGTTTCCAACACAATTTCTGCAGCCAATATTCAATTAAAAATTCCCTCGGAAGCATGGTATATAAATGATTCGTGGAATGCATTAACATTTGGTTTTAATTATAATAATTCTTTTAGCCGCAGTCCTACTGTTGAAAAAAAGTTTAACTGGATATGGAATGCAAATGTAAATTACGGCGTTAATTTTAGCCCCGATCTTTATATTAAATTAGCCGATATTCCTCTTATCGGGGCGTTGTTCCAGCTCCTTAAAGATTATAAGGATGCAAAAATATATTTTGCCCCGCAAAACTTTGCTGCAGTGATATCTGCAAAAAGAAACAGGAACAGCAATAAAACACGTCCACGGAATAACATCCCAACAAATAAAAGTATTGCGAGAGATTTTACAACTTCCAGGGGGTTTAATTTTGGCTGGCGGCTTACAGAAGGCGGTTTGATAAACATAAGTGCTAATTATAACGTTACAATTAATTCGTCCCTTGCATATTTACTTGATGACCAGTTTGGTAATGATAGGACAGAAACTGACATCTGGAATGATATTTTTGGAGGTGCCGGTTTCGGAAAAGATCACAGGTATCAGCAATCCTTTGATGTTAGAACATCACCAAAACTGCCATCTTTATGGGATATTAACAGGTACTTTACTCTTAATGCAGGTTACTCTGTTCAGTATCAATGGAGTTTTGATCTTCGCCAGGAATTACTTGGAAGAAGTGCCGGCTACTCAAGAAGATTTACTGCAGGGATGGTTTTACGCTGGAAATCTTTAACCGAGCCGCTCTTTACTAGCAGCGGTGATGATACTGAACCAAAACAGACTAGCTCTAAAAACGAGGGTGAAGAGAAAACAATTGTAGTAGATATGGACGATAGTACCAAAAGCGTTGTTGAACCTCCTGGTAAACCCTCTGCACTTACCAGGGCTTTGCTCTTTTTAAGATCTGCAGTAAAAGCAATCTTTTTTGATTGGGAAAATTTCAATATTAATTTTTCTCATAATAATAGTGTTTCCAAATCCGGGGTAAAAGCTTATGGAACAGGTTTTGCAAACTTCTGGGGTCTTTCTCATAATCCTGATAACGGACCTTCAAGGGCTTTCCAGCTTGGCTTAAGCAGCGATGTTGGTCCGCGTGCATTTACGGAAAGTACAAATCTTAGCGATGTGTTTTCCGAAAAGAATAGTATCGATGTGAAAACAGCCCGCCCTTTATGGGAAGGAGCTAAACTTGATATTAACTGGAATGTAAATTGGTCGATGAATAAAACAACAACTTTGCAGGCAAATGAATTTGGCACTATAACAATTAGCAACGTAACTGCTTCCGGAAGTCTTACCCGTTCATATTTATCTCTTCCTTCCGGGCTTCTGCCTTTTGTAGATACGGGTATAAAAAAGGTTCACACTTTATATAATCCAAATGCTGAAGACCCGAGGCAATCTCTTTCGGAAGCGTTTATAGAAGGATTTGAGACCTTCCCGCTTGTTTCATCGTTGCCAATGTTTAGCAGTGTATCAAAATTTATTCCGCGTCCTAACTGGAGAATATCATGGGATGGATTGGAGAAAATCCTCTTCTTTAAATCACTTGCAGATAGAATTACACTAGATCATGCCTATACTTCAACTTATACAGAGGGATGGAAACTTACGCGTGAAGGGAATGAGGAAATCCAAACTCAAAGAATTGAGTTCGGCTTCTCGCCGCTAATCGGATTGAATATAACATTTGGACAGTTATGGGGTGGAAATCTTACAGGCAATATTAAGTTTTCTTCCAGGAACAACTACGATCTTGGGCTTTCAACAACAAACATTACCGAAACGCTTTCTAATGACATCGGTTTTACAGCCGGCTACTCAAAATCAGGGTTTGAGCTGCCGCTCTTCGGAGTATCACTAAAGAATGACATAGAGTTTTCACTTTCTTATACCAGCACCCGTAACTCAACTATAAGGTTCGAAATGAACAACTTTACTGAGGAAGGTATTCCACAGGATGGAACCATACGAACAACAATTGAGCCGCGAATTAAGTACACTATCAGTTCCAAAGTTTCGCTCTCTATATTTTACAAACGTTCTACTGTTGAACCGGAAGGTGCGGCAAGAATTCCTCCAACCACAACCAACGAAGCAGGGCTGGATGTAAACATTGTAATTCAGTAATGGGTTAATATATTATATTACTTGTTTTAAATAATTTTTTAGTTTTAACGCAGTTTTTAAAATTTATTTTTTATATGGATTGATAATAAATATGACAGGTTCAAAATTATTATGGATTGATGATGAGATTGAATTGTTAAGGTCTCATATAATTTTTCTTTCTGAAAAAGGATATGAAGTTGATACTGTTACTAATGGCGAAGATGCAGTTTCGGCAGTTAAAGAAAAACCTTACGATCTTATCTTCCTGGATGAAATGATGGCAGGGATGGGCGGTTTAGAAACGCTTGCACTAATTAAAGAAATAAATTCGAATATTCCTATTGTTATGATTACCAAGAGTGAAGAAGAAACATTAATGAACGAAGCGATAGGTGGAAAGATAAGCGACTATCTAACAAAACCAGTAAACCCAAGCCAGGTTCTGCTGGTTTGTAAAAAACTATTGGAAGGTAAAAAAATTTCCGGGCAATATGCTACCAAAGATTATTTGC
>JAZGGS010000414.1:0-9080 GCA_036480595.1 Ignavibacteriaceae bacterium | reverse complement strand
GGAAGAATAATTGTAACCGCCTTTCTCTGCATAATAATCCTTTCGAACAAAGCAAAGGAGGCGTAGTATCTTAAAGCGGCCGCGAGTATAAGTCGGTTAACCAGCCCGGGGGTTGGCCCAAACCTGTCCGTAATTTCTTCTTTCAGATCTTCAAGTTCGTCAATATCTTTAATTGAATAAAGCGCCGTGTAAAAGTTTAGCCGGTCCATCTGTTCCGGCATGTAGGTTTCCGGTATGCCAATCTCAAAATAAGCATCGAGTGTTGGTTCTGTTCTTTCTTCATGCTTTGGAAGTGTTTTAAAGACTTCTTTAAATTCCTGGTATTTAAGCTCTTCCACTGCTTCATCAATCTGTTTAAGATAAAGATCAAAACCAATTTCATTTATGAAGCCGGTTTGTTCTTTGCCAAGCAAGTTTCCCGCACCGCGTATTTCAAGATCGCGCATAGAAATATTAAAACCTGCACCAATTTCTGTAAACTCCTCAATTGCCTGAAGGCGCCGGAGTGCCTTTTTTGTTATTCCGCTTAATGAAGGAACGATAAGATAAGCAAATGCCTGTCGTGTTGATCTTCCTACCCTTCCTCTTAATTGATGAAGCTCAGCAAGACCAAATCTATCTGCGCGGTTTACAATTATTGTGTTAACGTTTGGTATATCAATTCCCGATTCAATAATTTTTGTGGAAAGAAGAAGATCATACTTCCTGTTAAGAAAACCATGAATAACATCTTCAAGCTGCGCAGGGCGCATCTGCCCATGTGCAATACAAATTTTTATATCCGGGATATGTTTATTTAAATAATCCGCCAGTTTATTTATTGAATGAACTCTATCGTGAACAAAATAAACCTGCCCGTTTCTTCTTAGTTCGTTGTGTATCCACTCTTTTATTTTAGTAATATCAAAAGTTGAAACGGTTGTGTAAATGGGCTGGCGGTTTGGCGGCGGCGTTGCTATAATAGAAAGATCTCTTGCGCCGAGTAAGGAAAGATTAAGTGTACGGGGAATAGGAGTGGCTGTTATTGTTAGGGTATCAACGTTAATTTTTATAGAGCGTAATTTTTCTTTTGCGGTTACACCAAAGCGATGTTCTTCATCAATCATCAGCAGACCGAGATCTTTAAATTTCACATCTTTAGAAAGCATCCTGTGCGTGCCGATAACAACATCTGTTATTCCTTTTTCCAGTTCATTTACAATTTCTTTCTGTTCCTTTTGAGTTTGAAATCTTGATAGTGCCGCAACCTTAACCGGGAACTGTGTAAGCCGGTCGTTAAATGTATTGTGATGCTGCTCAGCAAGAATTGTAGTTGGCACAAGCAGCGCAACCTGCTTACCATCCTGTACTGCCTTAAAAGCTGCACGAACTGCAACTTCCGTTTTACCAAATCCAACGTCACCGCAAACAAGCCGGTCCATCGGATTTTCAGCTTCCATATCTTTTTTAATTTCCCCGGTTACTTTTTCCTGGTCCGGCGTGTCTTCGTAAAGGAAAGAAGCTTCGAGTTCCTTTTGCCACACAGTATCAGCACCAAAACTGAAACCTTTTTTAGCTTTTCGTTTTGCATAAAGATCAATCAGTTCGCGTGCAGCTTCTTTAATTTTCTTTTTTGTTCGTGTTTTCCTTCTATCCCACTCTCCTGTACCAAGAGTTGAAAGTGTTGGTGTTAATCCACCGCTGGCGGATTCGTTTGATGAATACCTTTTTACCAAATTCAAATAATTAAGATTTACATAAACCACCCCGCCCTCATTATAGAGCAGTTTCATAGATTCCTGTTTGCTTTCACCAATTTTTATTGTTTCAAGCCCTGTATATTTTCCTATTCCGTAGTCTTCGTGAACTACAAAATCTCCCTTTTTAATTGAAGCAAACGCTTTTGATTTTGATTTTTTATACTTCTTTTTCTGCGGAAGTTTTGTACGATAAGGTTTACCAAAAACCTGGTAATCGGTTAAGAGAAGAATCTTTTCTTTCTTATGAAGAAAGCCATTTTTAATTGCAAGGGTTTCCAGTTTTAACTTCCCGGTTTCTATCAGTTCTGCAAGTTCCACTTTAAACTCAGAGAGAAGTTCTTTTAGCCGGGTTGTTTGAAGTTCATTTTCCGAAGTAAGTATAACATCGTAACTGTTATCAGCATATTCTTTAAGTACTGAAAAGAGTACTTCGTAATTTGAATTGATTGAAGGTGCTTCTGTAAAACCAAGCTCAATTCTTTTGTTTGAAGTTGTAAGTTCTTCTTCAAGAATCCATCGAGTATTTTCTTTACTGGTGATGTCTGTATTGGAGATAGCTTCCTGTTGTTCAATATCTTTATGATGATCGCCCGGTTCGGGAAATTCATCATTTAAACTTTGATTAAAATCTTTAACATCAACAGGTCTTTCTTCATCTTTACTAAAAAGATCTATTGTCTGATGATTTATATTCTGTAATTCAAAATCAGAAGTTAAGATAAGCGGGTTTTGCAGGTAATCGAAAATATCGGAGTGGTTCGTATTATCTTCTTCCTGCTTAAGTGCGCCGGCAAGAGTAACAGTTTCAACTTTTTCAATTGAGCGCTGGCTTTCAGGATCGAAATGACGAATCGATTCGAGAAAATCGCCGTTAAACTCAAGCCGTACGGGGTTGTGCTCGCTGTAAGACCAGAAATCAATTATTGAACCACGTTGAGAATATTCACCCGGTGCTTCTACAAATTTATCTTTCTGGTAGTTAAGAAGGTTCAGGTATTCAATTATTTCCTCGTAACTAATATCTCCGCCGGGCTGAATCTTAGTCGTTTTTTTATCAACTTCTTCCTTTTGCGGCAGCTTCAGATTTAAAAGATCATAAGTTGAAATGATAATATGTTTATCGCGGTTACTAACATCTGTAAGTTTTCCCTGTATTGTCTCAGCCCTGAAATCATCAATTAAAATTGTTTCCTTTTCCAGACCAAGAATTCCAAGCTCAACATTTAGTTCCTCTGTGGCTTTTATTTCCGGAAGAAGTATTACCAGCTGGTTTTCCTGTTTAATTAATGCTTCAATTAAAAACGACTTGGAGGCACCAGACAAAGGGCTGATGAAGAGTTTGTTTAACTCACCGTTTAGAGAGGGTAAGTTGCTAAACAATTCTCCGAACAGGTTTTCTTTTTTAAGTTTATTTATAATGTCTTTTTTCATTACGGTGATAAAAAAAGGGCTCAACAGAGTTGAACCCTTAAACTAAATAATTCTTTTTAAATCTTCTTTACTTTTGAAGCTCTAGCAAGACAAGCTTCTTTCCCTTTTTGTTACGCACATTTGTTGGCTTGTAGTACAACTCGTAAACAGTAGATTTTTTAATATACGATTTGTACTTCATTTCAGCTTTTTTAAATTCATCTGTTAAATCTCCGCCCTTCATTGCCAGCAGGTATGCCTTTTCTTTAATTAAGGGTATTGAATAACGGAAAAGAATAATTAGCGGCACTGTAGCACGGCTTACTATCAAATCGAATGAATTGCTATGCCTGGATTTAAACTCATCACTTTCAACTCTATCATTATCTGCAATAACATTGCTTAGTTTTAATTTATCTATAAACCCCTGGACAGCTTTAATTTTTTTTGCAGTTGAATCGACAAGTATTCCTCTTAAATCCGGGCGCATAATAGCAAGCGGAATACCGGGAAATCCGCCGCCGGTACCAATATCAAGGAATTTGGAAACTTTGTCAGGAATATATTTTGAAATATAAGCCGAAAGGAAAACGTGTTTTTCAATTATTGAATCAACATCACGTTTAGAAATTAAACTGAGATTTTTATTCTTATCAACGACCAGCTTAGCAAAATACGCCAGTCTTTCTGACCTGGTTGGCTCAGGATTAAAGCCGTTCTCCCAACAAAATGTTTGAAGTTCTTTTAAGTATTGTTCCTGCATATCTGCCATGAAAAACCACAAAAATTACTTTTTCAAATATACCAATAAAATGGAAATATCAGAAGGTGTTACACCTGATATCCTTGATGCTTGCCCAATTGAGCGAGGTTTTATCCTTGATAGCTTTTCCCTTCCCTCGGTGGAAATTGATTTCAATGTTGAATAATTTAATGTTAAAGGGATATTTGTCTCTTCATATTTTTCCAGTCTTGCAACATTTTCATATTGGCGTTTGATGTATCCCTCATATTTTAATTCGATTTCTACCTGCTGAAGTGCCATGGCGTCCCCTGTAAGCCGGCTAAGATTTGAATTCTCATCATGTCCATTTAGCTTAAGAAGCTCGCCTAACTTTAACTCCGGTCTTCTACAAAGCTTTGCAATTGTTTCTGTAGATTCAATTGTTGAAGATCCTTTTGATTGCAGAAATTCGTTTACAGCTCTTGCATGAATTTTTATCGATCTGCAAGCTTCAATTCCATCCTCAATTACTTTTTCTCTTAAATAAACACTATCAGCAAATGTACTGTCAACCAAACCAAATTCTTTTCCATACTGCATTAATCTTCTATCGGCATTATCCTGCCTTAACAGGATCCGATGCTCTGCCCTCGAGGTAAACATCCTGTAAGGTTCTTCAGTTGATTTAGTTACAAGATCATCTATCAACACACCTATGTATGCTTCACTTCTTTTAAGGACAAACTCATTTTTCCCCTGGATCTTTAGAGCTGCATTTATGCCTGCCATTAAACCCTGTGCTGCTGCTTCTTCATAACCAGATGTTCCGTTAACCTGTCCGGCAAAGTAAAGTCCTCTAATTAATTTTGTTCCCAAAGTTGAATCAACTTGTCTTGGCGGAAAGAAATCATACTCAACTGCATAACCCGGGCGAACCATTTCAGCTTCCTCAAGACCAGGAATTTTATGTAGTGCTTCCAACTGTATTTCTTCAGGAAGAGAAGTTGAAAAACCATTAACATAAACCTGGTTGCTGTTCAATCCTTCCGGTTCAATAAAAAGCTGATGATTAGATTTATCAGCAAACCGAACGATCTTATCTTCAATTGAAGGACAATAACGCGGACCAGCGCCTTGTATTAATCCTGTAAAGAGCGGAGAATTCTTAAATCCTTTTTCAAGAATTTTATGAACATTTTCATCCGTGTGAGTTATGTGGCAATCAACCTGCGGAAGAGAAGGAAAAGCAGATCGGTCGGTAAAATGTGAGAAGGGCTGCGGATGCTCATCGCCCGGCTGGGTCTCAAGCAGATCCCAACTAATAGAACTTTGTACTAACCTGGGCGGAGTTCCGGTTTTTAATCTTCCGGATTGAAATCCAAGTTGAAGAAGTGATTCAGTAATTCCCGTTGATGGTTCCTCTCCAAATCTTCCACCGCTTGTTGGGTTTAAGCCAGTATGCATTAATGCATTTAGAAATGTACCTGCAGAAAGAATAACAGCTTCCCCAATTATCTCATCACCGGAAGAAGTTTTAATTCCTTTTACCTTGTCACCCTCTACAATAATTTTAGAAACCGAGCCCTCAATAATATCAATGCCATCAGTTGCCTCAATTATCCTTACAGCTTCTTCAGAATATAGTTGTCTATCTGATTGGCATCGTGGAGACCACACAGCAGGACCCTTTGATTTATTAAGCATCCTGAATTGAATACCTGTTTTATCAGCAATTTGTCCCATCACTCCACCAAGCGCATCAATCTCTCTAACAAGGTGTCCCTTTGCAGTTCCGCCAACAGCCGGGTTGCAGGATAATCTTCCTATGGCTATTTTTTCCATTGTAAGAAGGGCAATTGAGCAGCCCATCCTTGCGCCTGCAGATGCAGCCTCAACTCCCGCATGACCACCACCAATTACTATAATATCAAAACTCTTCATCTTTGTAAGTGCCTATAATTAAAGGCGTTTCACGTGAAACTCGAATTTATACCTGAATTATCCGAGATATTATTATTGCTCAGTTTCACGTGAAACTATCACTTTCCAATGCAAAAATTTGAAAAAATGTTATTTAAAATATCATCAGGAGTAACAAGACCAATTATTTCTCCAAGGTCACTCTCAGCAGCCCTTAAATCGGCGGCAATAAACTCTCCGGTTAAGTTGCCAGTTGCTGCTTCTTTTGCTTTAATAAGATTTTCGTTTGTTCTTTTCAGACAATCATAGTGGCGAATATTAGAGACAATAGCATCCTTCTCAGAGTAACTTGAGCTGCCCAGGGAAGCTTCTGCCATCCCTGCCATCAATAAATCTATTCCCTCACCGGTTAGAGCAGAAATCCTGTTATCAGAAATGAACTCACATGCTGGGTTGAGATCGATTTTATTCAAAACTTTAATTATACCAGCAGCTTCATTCAGTTTGCTAACCTCATTGTATAACTCCTCAGAAAAGCCAAGTTCAGTATCTCCAATTATTAAAACCAGGTCTGAGATTTTCACCGCTTCAATTGAGCGGCTCACACCTTCTTTTTCAATCTGGTCATCTGATAATCTCATACCTGCAGTATCGTACAAACGGAATAGAATTCCATTAATGGAAACTTCCTCTCTTATGATGTCCCTGGTTGTCCCGGGTATTTCGCTAACAATTGCTCTTGATTCCTTCAGTAAATAATTTAAAATAGATGACTTGCCTACGTTGGGTTTTCCAACAAGAGTCACATTTACACCATTGCGAATTACTCTTCCAAACGAATAAGTGCTCAACAAGCTATTAATTTCCAAAATAATTTCACCAATTTTTTTTATTAGCTCATCCTTCTTTATCAACTCAATATCTTCTTCAGAAAAATCGAGTTCCAGCTCTATGTATGAGGAGATACTAATAAGCTTTTCTCTCAGTTCGTTTACTTTTGCAGAAAGCATTCCATCCAGTTGGCTTCTAGCGCCTCTTAGGGATGCATCGGTTCTGGCACTAATTACTTCGGCTACCGCTTCTGCCTGTGTCAAATCGATCCGATTATTTAAGAAAGCTCGTTTTGTAAACTCTCCCGGTTCTGCCGCTCTTACTCCGCTTGCAATCAATAGTTCAATTATTCTTTTAGTGATCAGCGGGCTTCCATGAGTACTTATCTCAACAGCATCTTCGCCTGTATAGGAATTTGGTTTACAGAAGACTGAGATTAAAACATCATCAACAATTTCACCTTTGTCCACTATTTTTCCATAATGGATATAATGACTTTTCGATCCAGATAATTTAGTCTTCCCTTTAAAAATTAAATCAACAGCCGCAATTGAATTAGATCCGCTTACTCTAATAATAGAAATAGCACCAACACCAGGAGGGGTTGCAATTGCAACAATAGTATCTTCTGTGAAGTGATTTGACATAAAAAACAAAAATTTAAGGGCGCAAAAATAACTATTTTTCTAAGGATTAACAATATTAGCTTAATTTGGTTTGATTTAGCAGCAACTATTTTGAATTCGCAAAAATATTTAGTGCGCAAATATGACGCTCTAAAGTGAACGTTACGTCTTATAATCGTCATATCCGACAGCTTGCAAGACAATATGACAAAATCGGTAAATTCAACTTGTATCCCCGTAACTTATTATAAACAAATAAGTTATCGGGATTTTGATAAATCGGCACAAAAATTGGTTAATTTACTCTAAAAGATTAATAGAAATTAAAAGTGAGAGTTAAGAGTTTTTGTAAAGTAAGGAAATGAGATTATGGCATTTAATTTAAATAAACTAACAGTAAAAGCACAGGAAGCTGTGCAAAACGGAATTAAGATTGCACAAAATTATAATAACCAAATCTTAGAACCAGAACATCTGCTTGCTGCACTTATCCAGGAAAGCGGAAACATAGCCGATTCAATATTGCAAAAAACCGGCGGCAATGTAGATGTAATAAAAATAAAAGTGAACGGATTAATTGAAGCTTTACCGAAAGTAACCGGCGCCGGAATTGGAAACCAGCAAATGTCTAATAACCTTGCAAATCTATTTGATACTGCTTTGCAGGAAGCTAATACTTTAAAGGACGATTATGTTTCAACTGAACATTTGCTAATTTCACTATCGGAAGAGAAAGGTAAAACCGGGCAATTACTTAAGGATAATGGTGTTTCAAAAAATAATATACTTGCAGCGCTAAAGGCTGTTCGTGGAACTCAAAGAGTTACTTCACAAAATGCGGAAGATACTTACCAATCTCTTAAAAAATATGGAAATGATTTGATCGAACTTGCCAAAGCAGGTAAGCTTGATCCTGTTATAGGAAGAGATGAAGAGATTAGAAGAGTTCTACAGGTTTTATCAAGAAGGAAAAAAAACAATCCCGTTCTTATTGGCGAACCGGGTGTAGGTAAAACCGCAATAGCCGAAGGAATTGCACATCGAATTATTGCAGGTGATGTACCTGAAAATTTGAAAACAAAAATAATTGTAGCCCTCGATATGGGCGCACTTGTCGCCGGCACACAGTTCCGCGGGCAGTTCGAAGAAAGAATGAAAGCGGTTATAAAGGAAGTGGAAAGTTCGCAGGGAGAAATTATTCTTTTTATAGATGAACTTCATCTGCTGGTTGGTGCCGGTGCAACGCAAGGCGCAATGGATGCTGCGAACATCCTTAAACCCGCTCTGGCAAGGGGCGAGCTCCATGCCATTGGTGCAACAACTTTAAATGAATACAAAAAGCATATCGAGAAAGATGCTGCGCTTGAAAGACGATTTCAGCCGGTCCTTGTAAGCGAACCTAATGAAGAAGACACTATTTCAATTTTAAGAGGATTAAAAGAAAGATATGAAGTTCATCACGGAGTAAGAATTACTGATGGAGCTATTGTTGCAGCAACGCAACTTTCGGAGCGCTACATTACAGATCGCTTTCTACCCGATAAAGCAATAGATCTTATTGATGAAGCTGCTTCGAAGTTAAGAATAGAAATTGATTCGATGCCCGAAGAACTGGATGCGCTGGAAAGAAAGGTAAAGCAGTTAGAGATTGAACGTGAAGCACTTAAACGGGAAAAAGATGATGCCTCGCAAAAAAGATTGAATGACCTGGAAAAAGAATTAAGCGGGCTGGAAGAGGAACGAAATCAATTTAAACTTCACTGGGATCTTGAAAAGGGAAAAATCCAATCTATCCGCTCTATGAAAAGCGAGATTGAGAATGCAAAAAAT
>JAZGGS010000413.1:0-8330 GCA_036480595.1 Ignavibacteriaceae bacterium | reverse complement strand
CCAAACCACCATCCGTAAGAACTGAATAAACTTGAAAGTGCGCCATCATTCGTTTGCGTCCAGGTATCTCCGCCATCAATAGTTTTATAAACACCACTAAAATAACCTACCTCATCAGCATAGATTGCATACAAAGTTTGCGGATTGGACTCACATATTGCCAAACCAATTCTTCCTATGTTACTAGTATTAACCGGAAGACCATTAGATAGTACTTCCCAGGAATTTCCGCCATCATAGGAACGGTAAATAGCGGAAGTAATTCCACCGTACGTGCGTCCCCACGGCTGCCGTATCCTTTCCCACATTGCAGCATAAATTGTATCGGATGAAAGCGGGTTCATTACAACATCTATACAACCAGTTGTATCAGATACAAAAAGTACATTTTCCCATGAAGTTCCTCCATCGGTTGTACGATATAGTCCACGCTCCGGGTTACCTGCAAATAGCTTACCCATTGCAGCAACATAAACCCGTTGCGAATCTGTTGGATCGACAACGATTCTTCCAATGTTACGAGTTTCTTCCAGCCCAAGATGAATCCAGTTGTTGCCGCCATCAGTTGATTTGAAAACACCCATTCCTTCGTATGCCAATGAGCCGCCACCGCAATTCGCTTCGCCGGTTCCAACGTAAATTATATTAGGGTTGCTAGAAGATAAACCAATATCGCCAATAGAAAGACTAATCTGTTGATCGAAAACAGGAAACCAGTTATTTCCACCATCCACAGATTTAAATACACCGCCGGAAGCCGCTCCTGCATAAATTATTGGCACAACACCGGGATGTATTTCAATATCAGTAATACGCCCGCCAATGTTTGTTGGTCCTGTAGAAATCCAGGTATTGTAATAATTTCTTTTATAAGGATTATTTTTCAATTTATCAGCTTGAACCAAAGCATTTTTAATGGCATTATAGTTGATATCATTAAACGGATAAGCCCGTTGAAGATAAAACCAATCGTTTGGTTTTTTACCGGGTGAATCAATAGCTGAATTGGATACATCTTTATAATGAAGGAAGAAAATAGAAAAGCTAATTAAGCAGGCAAATAAAAAACTGCTTTTCGTAATCATTAGTAATACTTTCTATTATAAATATTTTAATGCAAACCTATTAAGAATATTTACAAGATGAAAACAAGAACTTGATCACTTCTGATAACAACATATTCATTCTATTTCGGAATTTTACTTTTTTAGAATAAAAACTCAGTGAAGTATGTGGAGTATATATTTTTAAGTTTTACCAGGGTCTTAAAATTTTTATTGAAATACTTAAATTATTTATATAACTTAAAGCAAATTTAACAGTGCCGTTATCAAGGGTACAAAAGTACTGGCTTGCGGTTTTTGCTTAACGCAGGAATAATTTTTCCGGTTTATTCCTGCACAAAGTAAGGAGTTAACATGAAGAACTTATTTTTTCTTCTTAAAAGTACTTTACCTCTTATCCTCATTCCCCTTTTTTTCTTATCTCCATTAAATTATGGACAGTTTGCTTCAATATGGGATCAATATCCCGAAGAGGTAAAAGAGAAAAACTCATTTAAAAGATTCGAATGGTTTTACAGGCAAAGAGCAATACCATACGATACCATATCAATTCATACATTCAATTCTGAAAAAGAAAAAGAAATACAAAAGTATGTTGAAGGGGAAAACTTTTTTGCAAATAATCTTCAGTGGAATTCAATAGGACCAAGTGGTATTATTTCGGGTTTCCCCAATCATTGGGGTGAAATGAGTGGCAGAATTCGTGGTATGGCAGTTCATCCCTATGATCCTAACACAGTTTATGTTGGAGTTGCCGCCGGCAGTATATGGAAAACAACTGACGGAGGAATTACGTGGGCAAATGTAGGTGATAACCTGGCTTCAATTACGTACGGCGCAATTGCAATAGATCCAGGTAATCCGAACATTGTTTATGCCGGAGCCGGTGAAATAATGTATAACTTTTCATTTAATATTTATGATGGGCGTGGTTTATATAAATCTACCGATGCAGGAACTACGTGGAATCAGATAACAAGCGGCTTTGGTACTGTTACTCATTTTGGAGATCTTGAAGTGAGCCCGCATAATTCAAATATTGTTTTTGCCGCACTCGGCAGCGGCTATAATTATATTGGTAATGTTGGCAATGAAGGTATATGGCGCAGTGCTGATGCAGGAATAACGTGGACGCGGACTCTTAATGTTGCAGATGGGTTTGATGTAATTGTTCACCCGACAAATTCAAACGTGGTTTACGCTGCAGCCGGAGGCGGCTTTACATCTTCAGGATTTTACATCTCAACCAACAGCGGTGTAAACTGGGCACAAAGCAACAGCGGTTTACCAACAGCTTCTGCAATCAGGAGAATACAAATTTCACTTGTTACATCATCGCCCTCAATAATTTATGCTTTAATTTATAATTCCAGTAACACCACCGTAGCATATAAAACAACAAATGGAGGAACAACGTGGAGCCAGATTTCTGCAGGTGTACCGCTGGGCGGTAATTACGGCGGCGGTTGGATAGACCAGGGCTGGTATGATCTGTGTATCGCAGCCGATCCTACAAACGCAAACTTTGTTTTAGCAGGAAATGTAGAACTCCATCAAACCACAAACGGATCAACTTTTGCGGTTAGAAGGGTTTCTCCGGGGGCTAATGCCTGGGATTGTCCATCGCATACTGATCTTCATAGAATTGTTTTTGCTCCTTCGAATCATAATGTTATTTACCTTGCCTGCGATGGCGGAATTTATAAATCAACAAATAACGGTACTACCTGGGCTTCTGCAAACAAGGGAATAACTACAATCCAGTTTTACAGGATAGCTTCTCATCCTTCAAAACATGATACGCTTATTGGCGGAGCACAGGATAACGGCAACTTCAGAACCTTTAACGCCGGAGCAACAGCCTGGAATTTTACAACAACCGGTGACGGTATGGAGTGTTTCTTCGATCATACTGTGAACACTACAATTTATCTTTCTACTCAGAATGGATGGCTTGGTAAAAGCACTAATCTTGGAACCACCATTACCTGGTATGGAAGTGTTAATGGCAGCTGGATTACGCCGTATTTTATGCATCCAACAAATAACCAGTGGATATACACTGCAAACAATAATGTGCTGCGCTCAACTAACGGCGGAACTGTTTATACTACAATTGCCAGTAATGTTTCCACTTCGGATTTAATAAATACGATGGATCAGAGTTCAGTGAATGCAAATAATATGATCTTTGCTGGTAGTGGAAGTTGGACGAGTACACCGCAGGTTAAAGTATCTACAGACGGCGGGTTTAACTGGACAGATGTAACGAGCAATATTTCCGGGGCACAGCGTTATATTACCAGGGTTGTCTGCCATCCTACAAATGCAAATACAATGTACGTTGTCCGTTCCGGTTTCTCAGCAAGTAATAAAATATATATGACAACAAACCTTGGATCAACGTGGACTAATGTAAGCGGTGATCTTCCAAACGTACCCACTAACGACTTTTTTGTTGATCCTGCTAATACAACTCACTACTATGCTGCTAATGACTTTGGTGTTTACAGGTCAACCAACAGTGGTACAAACTGGGTTAGGGAAGGACTTGGAATGCCTTTTGTCCCTGCAATTGATTTCGATTATGTTGTTGCTAACAGTATCAGGTATTTAAGAGTTGCAACCCACGGTCGTTCAGCATTTGAAACTGATCTTGATAATATTGTTCCGGTTGAACTAACAAGCTTTACTGCTGAAGCAAATCAAGGTAATGTTGAATTGAAATGGACAACAGCTACGGAATTAAATAACCAGGGCTTTGAGATTGAACGGCAGAATGTTGGACAGGAGAGTGAATGGAAGAATATTGGATTTGTGCCCGGTCGCGGTACAACAAGTGATGTTCAGCATTACAGTTTTATTGATGAAAACATATCCGGCTTTTTAAGATACCGTTTAAAACAGATAGATCTTGATGGTACATTTACTTATTCTGAAATAATTGATGTTGAAACCTTAGCTGATCTTTCATTTAAACTCGATCAGAATTATCCTAATCCGTTTAATCCTATTACTAGAATAAGTTACATTTTGCCTGAAGAAAGCAATGTAACTTTAACAATTTATAATGCTTTAGGAGAAATAGTGGAAGTGCTTGTTAATGAAATGCAATCGGCAAAAAGTTATGAAGCAGTTTGGAATGCAGGTACTCATCCATCCGGAGTCTATTTTTACAGTATAGAAGTTTCTCCAGTTGATGGCGGAAATATTTTCAATGAAAGCCGGAAGATGATATTAATGAAATAGGCATTAAAGAGAGAGTAGTTAGAACTAAGTAGAGCCCCGATTGTTTCGGGGCTTTTTTTGCGCAAACTGATGAGGTTGTCTCGAAAGCACTGTTTTTTTGTCATTCCCGTGTAAACGGGCATCTAAATCTTTAAATAAATGGATTCCCACTTTTCCCGATAAATCGGGACAAGCAGTGGGAATGACAAACAAGTGAAAATTACTTTTGAGACAGTCGCATATTTTCTTCACCGTGACTGTTACTCCAAAGTTTCAAAGTTTCTGCTTACATTTGCATTTTGTAAAGTAAAATTCATATTCCTGAAAAGATGAAATTAAGAGATATAATAAAGCAAGTTGAAACAAAGCCACACTCAGCATTTTTTTTTACACCTCTTCTTTATCCTAATAGTTATTCTTACTTATTCCTCGAACCGGTTGAAATAATTACTGTTAATAAAAAGGAAGATGTTAAAAATCATCTTAAGATAATTGGAAAATACCTGCAGAGAGGGCTAACCGGTTACGCTTTAATTAACTATGAGGCAGGTTATTTATTTGAAAAGAAATTAGAAAAATATTTAACCGGTGAAGGGCAAAAACTAATCCGGTTTTTATTCTTTGATGACAAAAATATCATTCGTTTGAAATCTGATGATATTGAATTTGATGCTGATGATATTAGCAAATACAGCATTACGGATTTTAAGCTAAACACTTCTCTGGAAAAGTTTAAAGAAAATATTAAAAAAATAAAAAACTACATTAGAGAAGGAGATACTTACCAGGTAAACTATACAGTTAAAGGAAAATTTAATTTTTCAGGTTCTTACTCAACTTTTTTCCAGCATCTGCTTTTTAATCAGTCTGGCAAATACTCTGCTTTTATTAATGATGATGAAAGCTATATAATTTCTCTTTCACCCGAAAAGTTCTTTTCTATAAAAGGGAGGAAGATTACTTCTAAGCCAATGAAAGGAACTGTAAAACGGGGCGTTAATAATGAAGCCGATTTAGCAACGGAGCATGAATTGGTTAACAGCAAAAAGAACCGTGCAGAGAATGTGATGATAGTTGACCTGATAAGAAATGATCTCGGAAGAATAGCTGAGTACGGCTCTGTTACGGTGCTGCGGCTTTTTTCAACAGAAAAATATGAATCATTGTTCCAAATGGTAAGCACTATTACTGCTGAGTTAAAAAAAGAAGTAACGCTAAGAACTGTATTAAAGAATATTTTTCCATGTGGTTCGGTTACGGGTGCACCTAAAATCAGAACGATGGAAATTATTAATGAACTTGAAAAAGAGGAGAGAGGAATTTACACCGGCTCGATAGGTTTGTTTAATAAAGATGAGGCAAGCTTTAACGTTGCTATAAGAACTCTTACTGTAAACAGAAAAACCGGCAATGGCGAATTGGGAATTGGGTCAGGAATTGTTTGGGACAGTGAACCGCAAAAAGAGTACGAGGAAACTTTGCTTAAAAGTAAGTTTTTAACAGAGCCGGAAAACTACTTTGATCTTTTTGAAACAATGCTTGCTGAAAATGGAAAGATATTATTTCTTGAAGAACACCTTAAACGTTTAAGATTGGCTGCAGAATTCTCCCTCTTTAATTTTAAGGGTAAGAAGATCAGAAAATCTCTTGATGATAAAATTGTTGAACTTGATCCCGGGAAAAAATTTAAAATCAAATTAATTCTAAATAAATGGGGAAGAATTAAAATTGAAACTTCTGATTTACCTTTTGTAGCAAAAATCGTTAAGATCATTATTTCGGAAAAGAAAATTAGTACGCAAAATAAGTTTCAGTACTTCAAAACTACAAACAGAAAACTGTATGATGAGGAATATCAAAAATATTTTGCTAAAGGTTTTTTTGACGTCATCTTCTTAAACGAAAAAGATGAAGTTGCAGAAGGAAGCATAACTAATATTTTTATAAAAAAGGGAAATAGCTGGCTCACTCCACCATTAACAAGCGGAATATTGAATGGAATTTACTGCAGCCATTTACTTAATAATAATGATATAAAACAAAAATTAATCACCATAGAAGATTTATTAAAAGCGGATGAGATAAAGTTGGTTAACTCTGTCCGAGGTGAAATAAGAGTAAACCAGGTTTATTACCGCAATGAAATTATTGAGTTATAGTAATATGAAATTGTCATAATCCTGTCCATAATGAATGATGATTAAAATTGAAAGATTTTGAGTTATTTGTTTTATAAAGCAAGAATAAGAGTTTAGTCATCGGTTGTATTTAGTTTTTCTTTCTTTAGTTCTAATCTTTATTTTTGTTTCTGGCATTTACTCTACACATCTAAATAATTGATATTTATTGCACTTAAAAGATTCTTGGCGTAATTTGGAGATTATTTAACACATCGCTTTTTGATTCAACTTCTGCCGGGGGATTTAATAATAAGAACATGGTTTTTTGAATGTTTAGTGTCATTAAAAATAAAATCGTACTTCTTATTATAGATGCAATGGTTATACTGCTCTGTTTTGGGGGATTATATCTTATTTCTATAAAAGCCGCCCTTCCTTTCAGCACTTCAACAACCCACTCATATCACGTTATATATAAGGTTTCAGAAACTGAAGATGTTTTTGCTGTTGACGATACAATAGCAACAATTGAAGGGCATTCCTTTGGAGGATGGGAAGAGGTAGAAGTATATCTGGATGGAAAAAACATTAATGATGTTGTTTCCGTTCAGCTGGTTAAGAACGGTATGCTGAAACAATTTTATGTAAAATTAGTTAATTATTATTCCTTCTTCGACCTGATAATAATTGTGATAGTTGGCTTCGTTTTCATATCTATGGCAATATTCGTTAGGATAAAAGCACCCGATAATATTTCAGCTGCTATGTTTCACCTGGCAAGTCTTGGCCTGGGTATTGTTATTATTGTAAATGCCGGAAATTATGTTGCGCTGCCACTGGGTTACGGTTACGTAAATAGAATTATCTGGTTATTCGCTTACAACTTTATGCCTGTTTTTTTTATTAGTCTTACAACCTCGCTTACTGGAAAACCAATACCCGGAAGCAAAAAATTATTATCACTTCTTTACCTGGTAGCTGTTATTAATGCAATAGTGTTGTCCTGCTTATTTTTAATATCAACCGCAGGTGATGATCACGGTCAGATAAAAAACTATGTGTGGTATTTTGATTCTGTATTTAGAATTTTTGTGATGACTTGCATAATAATCGCCATTACAATTTGTATCCGTACCTACAAGCTTTCAAAAACGCTGCAGGAACGTAAAAAACTAAAATGGCTTCTCCTCGGATTTTTTATCGGTCCATTCAGCTTTATCATCTTCTGGATATTACCAATCATTTTAGTGGGTCATGAGCTTATACCGGAAGCGCTTATGCTGATATTCCTGGTTGCCGTTCCTGTTACTTTCGGAATTGCAATAGTGCGCTACCATTTTATGGATATTGATCTTATAATAAGACGAAGTGTGGTTTACTCAATTATCCTGGCAATAATTATTTTGGTTTACATAGGGTTAACTGCAATCATCACTCTATTTTTCAACGATGTTAACCCAGCCATCCCATCAGTAATAACTGCGCTGCTTGTTGCGGTTTTACTTCAGCCGATAAAGAGCAATATCCAGAAATTTGTTAATAAAAAATTCTTCCGGCTTGAGTATAATTACCGTGAAGAACAAATGAAATTTATTGCAGATATTAAGGACTCGAATGATGTTCAATCTTTAGCTGAAAAAATTGTTACACTAACCGATAGATTAATACCGGTTCATAAAATTGCATTTTTCACTCTTCGTAAATCTGATAGCAGGGTACTTATACTGGTGCAACAAGGTTTTGATTTTATTAAAAACAGGAGTATTAAATTAGAAGTAGAAAAACTAAAAACAGATCTTTCTATGCCAATAGCTTTGGATGATATGGTGGAGAGAGATGCAGGAGCTGAATCAGCAGACATAAGTGTATTTAAACGTTGGGGTATGGCGCTTGCATTTCCTGTTAAATCGCCTTCCGG
>JAZGGS010000412.1:0-7131 GCA_036480595.1 Ignavibacteriaceae bacterium | reverse complement strand
CCATAAACATGGTGGGTACCTGCATTGTGACAATAATTACAATTTTCAGGATTAATAACTTTTGCAATATTGAATCTATTCCCAAAGTGTTCACTACCCGGACCATGACACTGTTCGCACTGGACATCAGCTCTTTCAAAGGCTTCAGGATAAACAATCGCTAATGAATCATACATACCAGGCATTAGCGTATCAGGAAATACAAAAGGCCAATCATCAAACCCATCATTGTTGGCAAGAACATCATATCCTACTGAGTGGCACTGTACACAGTTATTATTAAAGTAAGAACCTTTTTCGCCGTCTAATCCTGTTTTCAAAGCTGTTGCGTGGCGAGTTCCCTGCCATTTATCATATTTGAAATCCCATTGAGCGGTATTGTGACAAACCTTACAGTTAGGATTTCCGTTTGTAACACCAAGATACAATCCTGCACTGATTCTAATTGTATCCGCTGCTGCTCCGTCTGAAAATTCTATTATATAACCACCAACAAGATCTGGTATAAATGTCGTTAGTTGTGTAGAACCATCCAGATCTTTAGTAGTTCCAAAATCAGCAGTTGAACCTACTGGTTTCTCTAGAAATGTCCAGGTCGGTGAAGTTAAAACTGAATCTTCAAATTGACCTTTCAGAAATACCTTCGTCTCGACCCCTACGTTTTGTAAACTGTTGTATCGCCGGTCAAAATACTGTTCCAATGTGTCTCTTTCAACGTCCCTGGGTGATACACCATATGTTTTTAATGTAAGTTCCTGTGCTATCAACGTTGTTGTGCCGAAGAGCAACACACTTACAAAAAAAAGAAAAAGTTTTTTCATATTAGTTTCTCCTTGTATGTAAAGAATGAATATATTGTTTTAGTTTTAACTTAAACACTGAAAGGAATTAATCGATTCAATGATCGACTAATCCCTTGTTAACTGTAAAACGATTAGTTATTTCATTAATACCATCTTCTTGGTGGTAACAAAGTTTTCGGTTTCTAACTGATAGAAATAAATTCCGCTCGTAATTCCGTTAGCATTAAATGTAACTGTGTAATTGCCGGCATCTTGCTTTTCATTAACTAAATTTTGTACTTCATTACCCAGAACATCAAAAACCTTTAGTGAAACGTATGAATTCTGCGGGATTGCGTAAGAGATTGAAGTTATCGGATTAAAAGGATTCGGATAGTTCTGGCTTAGTGCATAAGTTTCCGGTAATTGATCACCTGATTGTCCGTTTACTGAAACGATATTTGAGAAATCTAATGTATAAACAGTTCCATCAACCCCATCCATCCAATGATCATGCCCAACATTGTCGAAAATTTCATGTACAAAATCAACAGTACCGCCGGAAGGAACAGCGAAGTCATATTCAGAACCGGAATTTTTTCTCTTGAACTCAACAGTCCAGGTACCGTTATCCCATTTTCCAGCAGACATTACATCTGCTCTATTGCCGCCAGGAATTCTAAGAACATATCCCGGAATAACGTCACCAGAAGTAAATGTTGCACCCAGATCGAATGTTACACCAATATCAACCGTGTGTGCTGGTAATATAGTACCATATGGATCAAACGCAGTTTGAGCTGCTGCATCGTTAACCAAAAAATTTACATTTGCACCCGGGTCATTCGTAGCCATAAAGGTTGGATTTCCAGATCCATCATCATCATTATCGGAGTATGTGCTTGTTCCTGAATCACCATGACGACCACCGTCACCACCGATGACATTGTCAAAGTACTTATCATCTGCGAATCCCATTGGATTGCCCCTGTGACCTTTCCAATGCCAAACATCTACTTTACCAACACTTGTATTCATGAAAGGTAGGTGGCACATTGCCGAACAGTTGACACCTTCAGGATCGTTTTGTCCCATATCAAACATGAGTGCCAATCTGTCTTCGTCTCCGGATTGATCCCAGGCAGCACCGTCAAAAGACCATTGTTTTTTATCTACGTTTTCGGTTGCATCATCCCAGGTAGCTGCAAGGTAAAGATTTTCGCCGTCATCCATTGCATAAAGTGTAACACCCAACGTTGTAACCAGAGGTGTAGAAGTGTATTCGCCGCCCGAAATCACACCATCAAGTGTAGCTGTACCCGTGGTGACTGTTAATGTTTGTGCTGAAATTGATAACGTAAATAAGAGCACTAACAATGCAACGAATTTAGTAGCATTTTTCATTGTAATACCTCCATTAGGTTTTTTCTTGGATTGAATTGAATTATTATTCCCTTGAATTTTCATTTATTATTTTTGAACCTATATAACATCAGATATTATTGAAATTATTAATTTTATCCTCTGATTTAGATTGAGTGAGAATAGCAACTAAAACTTCCTTCAGATAATTTTTGCATAGTGGTTTTTCGCACAGATCAAAAATGCCCTCTTGATATAACTTTCCCCCGGTAGTTTTATCGATCTCTTGGGTAAATACAATCAAAGGTACTTTTGGGCGTATCAACTTTATAACCTTTATCCAGTTGGAGCATTTTTGCAATTTATCTGAGCAATCACACAGTATTACTTTATAATCATTTTTTTGTAATTCCAGAAGCATACTGGGAAAATCTGTTTTACATACAAGATCCATATCTAATTCATGAGTACATTTGGAACAAATAGATATTGTTTCCTCATCAGAACTTAATATTATGGCAGAAGGAAAAGCCATTTTTCTTCTTTTAGAAGCGCTTTTTATTGGATAAATTTTTACTGCGTGTACATTATTCGTTCCATTAAATTAGTAATTGAGATTTCATTACAAATTATTGCGTTTTCTGTTTCTAATCGTGATTATTAAAAAGAAATTGAAGCTGTTGAGATGAAAAATTCTGAATTGGTTTTATTAATAGTGAGACCTCGAATTCCCACCAGATAAGTCTTATTGTTGTAAATTGTTTACTCTTCGCAACTTTTTCTACTGTGTGACATTTATTATCCCCTGCGACATTGGTGTCACAATATGATTGTGAAAAATATCCTTTTTCTTCAAATAATAAGAATAATAATAGATGCCTTCTTTGTCATTAAGATTTGTTCAAACTCGCCAGATATTTGGATCGAGCGAATGGCGCTTCAAAATTCTATGAATATTTCTTCGGGTCATACCGGCATCTTCTGAAATTTTTGTAACGTTTCCATTGTGCTTTTTGAGAAGAAATATCAGGTATTTTTTTTCTGTATCATCAATTGATTTTTGTTTTGCTTCGGCAAGATTAAGTTCACTAAAAGAATTTGAGGAAGTATCATTCGATTGAGCGGAGACATGAAGTTCGGCTACTGTAATAAGATTACCTTTAACCAACGCCACCGCGCGTTCAATAATATTCTCCAACTCTCTAATATTTCCAGGCCAATTGTATTTCTCTAATTTAGCTATTGCCTCATCTGTAAATCCTTTAACTTCTTTGGATGAAGATTTTAATGCTTGCTTCAAAAAATATTCTGCAAGCAGAGTAATATCTCCGTCCCGTTTTCTTAGCGGAGGTACTTGAATATTAATTACATTTAACCTGTAATAAAAATCTTTGCGCATTTGTTCCTGTTTAAGCGCTTTATTTATATCCTGATTAGTAGCTGAAATAAGTCGAATATCAATCTGCATTAATTCATTTCCTCCAACTCGTCTCAACAACTGATCCTGTAACACACGAAGCATCTTAACTTGCAGGCTTATTGGCAGTTCACAGATTTCGTCTAAGAAAAAAGTACCACTATCTGCAAACTCCAGCAAACCTATTTTACGCCTATTAGCCCCTGTAAAAGCACCTTTTTCGTAACCGAATAATTCTGCTTCGAATAAATTTTCGGGAAATGCACCGCAATTAACCGGTACAAATGGTTTAGTTTTTCTTTTACTGTGCGCGTGAATGCTGCGGGCAATTAGTTCTTTTCCGGTTCCGCTTTCCCCGGTTATTAAAACATTTGCTTCAGATTGTGAGACGCTTTCGATCATCTCAAAAACACTCTTCATTGCAGAACTTTTACTGATTATGTTATCATACCGATATTTATCTTCTAACAGTCTAACTAAATTGTCATGTTCTTTTATAAAATTTCTTTGTCGAAGACCTTTCTCGAGTGATATCTTCAATCTTTCGGTATCAAACGGTTTTTCTATAAAATCGAAAGCCCCGGCTTTCATTGCAGTTACTGCTCTTTCTATAGTACCATAAGCAGAAAATATAATAATGGGAGTTTGTGGTGCCATTCTCTGAACAGTTTCTACAATTTGCATTCCATCAATATCCGGCATTAGTAAGTCGCAAAAAATCAGATCGAATTTCTCCTCATTAATTAAATCGATTGCCAACCTGCCATCGGAAACCGGTATGGGTTTATTGCCCAGAGCCGCCAGAATATTTGCACAGCCGCTCAACATATCGGGCTCATCATCAACAATAAGTATTCTTGGTTTACCACTCATTTTTCTTTATTGCTTCCGTTTGTATTTGCCGGTAATAAAATATTAAATATAGTACCGCTGCCTTCTTTGCTAATAACTTCTATTTTGCCCTTATGGCGTATAGTAATTGCTTTGGCAATTGCAAGCCCCAAGCCGGTGCCTTCTGTTTTTGATTTAGTACTAAAGAAGGGATTAAATATCTTGTTGAGCTGATCTTCCGGAATGCCTATGCCGTTATCTTCTACAGAAATCAGAACTTTTTCCTCGTCTTTATCAACTCCTGGTGTTGAATGGGAAGGCATTTTTCTTAACGATATTGTTATCTCTCCACGAATTTCAATTGCAGCTACTGCATTATTCAGTAAGTTTATAAAAACCTGTTCCATTTGCCTGCGATCGGCAACGACTTTTTGATGCTTCGATTCTATATTTTTTGTTACCGCAATCTTTTTTGCCCGAAACCTATGATCAAGAAGAAATACACATTCATATATCAACTCCTCCATATCAATTAATTCTGGGTGGAAAGGCATACTTTGAGAATAATTAAGGAGACTTCTTGTATATTCGCTTATCCGGTGCGTTTGCCTTTTAATGATATTAAGGGTATCTGCTATTTCTTTGGAATGGTTGTTTTTTAAAATTAGTGCATCGGCATGCGCAGCAATAATTCCAGCGGGTGTATTTATTTCATGGGCAAGCGTATCTGCCAACTCCCCAATTGATGCCATCTTTGAAGCCTGGTTTAGCTGTTCCTGAAACTCTTGAATTTGTTCCAGGTTTCGTTTTGCCTCTTCTGCTCTAATGCGCTTTGAATTCATATAATATACTAATAAACTAAAAAATATTATCACTCCCAGGATCACAAATCCCAGAATGAAAAATAGTTTAAATTTTTCTCTTAAGCTTGCAGTTACTTCAGTAAGAAATGTTGAAATTACCAATATCCACCGCTGGTTTTTAATATCTAATGGGTAATAAGCCATCACTTTTGGAGGTTCTTCACCTATTATCGAATATTCACTAATTGAAGGCTCTCCTGCATTTAACATCGATCTTTGAATATCAAAAGAACTATGGCAAGACTTACAGTTTGATGATACATCAGATATTGAACGAAACAACATCTCTTCATGTTTAGGATGATAAATAAGCTTTCCGGTACCATCAAGTACCCATGCGAAATCACCTGTTCCCAATTTTAGTGGTTTTATAAATCTATCAATAAGAATATTAAAACTAACTAAATATCCCATATATTCAATTTCAGAAACTGGAACATTGTCTGAGTCTGGTAGAATGGGCGAGAGCATAACAAAAAACAGCTCTGTATTCCCTTCTTCAGATTCATCTCTTATCACAGGAGAGATTAGGTAATCATTCACTGCTTTACTCTGTAAAGTTTCTATCATTGGTTTTGAATATGGTAGAACCCATTCAGGAAAAGGGTCTCCGGCAAAATAAAAGATTTCGGCATTTTGATCCATAAAGAAAATAGTCTGAACTAAAGAAAATTCGTAAGTGCTAAGAAAAAAATCGAAGAACGATTGAGAGGAAATTAAATTTGATTCCTTAATTTCAGGATGCATCTTAAAGAATTTCATATCAACATAAAGATGCTCAATTAGATAGTCGATACCTTTAGCAGCATTTTTCACCATCTCTAATTGTTGCAACTGGTGGTTGTGTTTAGTATCATCAAGTGTCCTCTCATAAATATTGAAAACCAGAAACGCAAAAATTAATATGAAAGCAATTGTACCGGAAATAAACCAATATTTATTAAACTTTATTTTATGCATTAATAATTTTGGAACTATTTAAGGGAAATTCAGAAATTAACCGGCATTTACTGAACTTATTTTAGGTGTTACCGATTTCGGCGGTTTGAGGTAAGAGAGGGTAGGATACATTACTTCTATCAATCCGCTAAGCTTGCCAATCTCCGGTAATGAATTAATAAATATTCGTCTATTTATAGGCATTATTATCCTCAACTTTAATTATTCTAATATCTGAAGATAAACAAAGTTATTATTAAAATTCTTTTATCAGGTTATTCAGAAACGATTATCATTCAGGTTTACTATGGTTTATTTTTGCCCATCTTTCTTCAAAATAAAATCCCTTAAAATGCGGACTTTCTTCGTTATGGCATATTACACATAACTCTTTAGGATTATCATAAAGAAATCGAGCTTAATCTAAATTTTTTTTAAGTACTCCGCGCCTCATCCCAGGGCGGCAGGATTTTGAACAGAACAAATAATATAAGAATTGGTAAAAGTAACAGCCCAATTGATGTAAGCAATCCTTCGAGACCGAAAAAAGTCATTTTGTAGGCAGTTAAACCTCTAAAACTTTTTGAAAATAACTGTCCGCCAACAACAACATTCCATCTGGTTGTGAAAATTCCCACTTGAACTAATAATGCAGCAACAAAGTACATTGATTTTCTTAACTCAGCCGGTATCTTAAAAAATTTAATTGCGGCAATTGAACCAAGCGGTATTATCATTCCTATTAGCAGTTGGATAACTATAAGACTTACAAATAATTTTCCTGAGACCAACTCGGCAATTATTTTAATAGATTCTTCAGCTTCATAGCTTCGATGGATGAAATCGAGTATTTCTAAAGAGAAGTCTACTATCATAACGTAGAATAAATAACTGGCTAACTTATCCAGGCACTTCATATCTATTTCTTTTTTGCGTA
>JAZGGS010000411.1:0-3052 GCA_036480595.1 Ignavibacteriaceae bacterium | reverse complement strand
AGTTATCCCATCAGCTAAAGCTGATGGAGAATTCGATTCTATTCTCACCAAGCTTCAGCTTGGTAATAAATTTTGTTAGCATTAATAAATAAAACGTTTTCTGAGAGTAAGCATAAATCAAAAATCTTCTTTTGGAATGCCTTAGGCAATAATTCGTTAATCGTCATTCTAAATTCTAATCTCAAAAAAAAGCGATAAACAAAAGTTATGCCATCAGCTAAAGCTGATGGAGAATGTGATTCTATTCTCACCAAGCTTCAGCTTGGTAATAAATTTTGTATGCATTAAATAATAAAACGTTTTCTGAGAGTAAGCATAAATCAAAAATCTTCTTTTGGAATGCCTTAGGCAATAATTCGTTAATCGTCATTCTAAATTCTAATCTTAAAAAAAAGTGATAAACAAAAGTTCATCCCTAAAATTTTGCAAATAACAATACTAATCTTAAATATATTTTTCTTTTACGTTTATCCTGTTTATAGCTCTTTTTAAAGCAACTGCTGCTCTTACTTCATCCACATCTTTTTCATGCTTCCTTTTCAGTCTTTCCTCTGCCCTTTCCTTAGCTTTCTCAGCACGATCTATATCAATCTGCTCAATTGGTTCAATTGAATCTGCAAGAACAAGCACCTTATTATTATTAACTTCAACCGTACCCCCGGAAGTGGAAAAGTATGTAGGTTCATCACCTGATTTTACAGTTACAACTCCAAGATCAAACGTACTGATTAAAGGAGCATGATTTATTAAGATCTGAAAACTACCCAATGTTCCCGGAATTGTAACAGATTCTATTACTTCGTTAAAAATAGATTTATCGGGTGTAACAATTTCCAAATTTAATTCAGCCATTTTATACCATCTTCTTAGCTTTTTCAACTGCTTCTTCTATAGCACCAACATAGAGGAATGCCTGCTCCGGTAAGTCGTCGTATTCGCCATCAATAATACCTTTGAAACCACGAATAGTATCTTCCAACTTAACATACTTTCCTGGCACACCTGTAAACTGCTCTGCAACGTGGAACGGCTGGCTTAGGAACCTTTGAATTCTGCGTGCGCGTCTTACAATAACTTTATCTTCATCCGAAAGTTCATCCATACCAAGAATGTTTATAATATCCTGAAGATCGTCATAGTGCTGTAGAATTTCTTTACAATTTTTTGCAACATCGTAATGTTCCTGTCCTATAATTCCAGGTTCTAATATTCTTGAAGTTGAATCCAACGGATCAACTGCTGGGTAAATACCAAGCTCAGAAATCTGCCTGCTCAATACTGTAGTAGCATCGAGGTGAGCGAACACTGCTGCAGGAGCGGGATCAGTTAAGTCATCAGCAGGAACATAAATTGCCTGTACAGATGTAATCGATCCTTTATCGGTGGAGGTAATTCTCTCTTGCAATGCAGCCATCTCGGTAGCAAGGTTTGGCTGGTAACCAACTGCCGAAGGCATTCTGCCAAGCAGCGCACTAACCTCAGAACCTGCTTGTGTAAAACGGAAAATATTATCAATAAAAAGAAGAATATCTCTTCCCTCTTCATCTCTAAAGTACTCTGCAACTGTTAAACCTGCTAAGCCAACTCTTAACCTGGCGCCGGGTGGTTCATTCATCTGCCCAAATACAAGTGCGGTTTTTTCAAGCACACCTGATTCTTTCATCTCCAACCATAAATCATTTCCTTCACGGGTTCTTTCTCCCACACCTGAAAAAACGGAATACCCGCCATGCTGAGATGCAATATTGTTGATAAGTTCCATAATAATAACAGTTTTACCAACTCCCGCACCACCGAATAAACCGGTCTTTCCACCTTTAGAGTATGGTTCAATAAGATCTACAACCTTCAAGCCGGTTTCGAACATTTCATTTTGTGTAGAAAGATTTTTGAAAGCCGGGGCGGGTCTGTGTATAGGATATCTCTTTTCACTTTTTATTTCACCGAGCCCGTCAATAGGGTCACCGGTAACGTTTATCAACCTGCCTAAAGTTGTGGGACCAACGGGAATAGAAATCGGTTCCTGTGTGTCAAAAGCTTCCATTCCTCTTACCAGTCCATCAGTGGAATCCATTGCAACGGCGCGCACCCGGTCTTCACCTAAATGCTGCTGCACTTCCACGATCAGAATCTGCTCAATGCCTTCTGTGGTTGTACGGGGGATTTTGATTGCACTGTAAATTTCAGGGAGGTGTCCTTCTTCAAATTCGATATCTACTACAGGTCCTATAACCTGGATTATTTTTCCACTTACTTCAGCCATTCCATTTCCTTGAAAATATTGAAAAATAAGAAGATAAAATTATGAGTATTCTTTCTCTTTTACAAATTTTTAGGTGAAAAACGTACAAGGATTGTGATTAATTTGCCAGAAATTATTCAATCTTTTTAAGAGATAATAAATTCAAATTAAGTTTTACTATTACTTAATAGCAATCTCTTACTTAAGGAGCACCAGCTTTTTTGTTTCGATAAAATTGCCTGCTCTTAGTTGATAAAAATAAATCCCACTCGGCATTCCTTTGGCAGAGAATTCAACTTCGTAGCTCCCGGCTGGTTTTTCTTCATTAACGAGAGTTGCAACTTCGTTACCTAAAACATCATAAACTTTCAAAATCGTAAATTGTCCTGTCCCGCTTCCAGCGGGAAAATCCGAAATCGTAAATTTAATTGTTGTTGTAGGATTAAATGGATTAGGATAGTTTTGTTGAAGGAGATAATTCATTTCATAAGCTGTTATGATTTCAACATCAGAAACAAATCCAAAATCAAATTCAGCATAAACAGGTAAGTGATCACTGGCATTATACAGAGCATTTGCTACCTGCTGAGTAATAATATTAAAAGGTGGATCATTTATAGAATTATTTAAATGCTGTCCGTCGTTGCCAAAGGGAATATAACTATCAGCGACATAAGTGATGCCACCTGTATCGCTCACTGACTGAGAAAACAACATCATATCAAACCTGTCATCCATTCCACCTCCGCTGCCGCCGTTGGGACAGCCACTAAGCAAGCCACAAGTTGATTGAGTATGAAGAGAAGCGTA
>JAZGGS010000410.1:0-3703 GCA_036480595.1 Ignavibacteriaceae bacterium | reverse complement strand
TCTTATACAAAAACTGCGGATATTGGTCTTTCAATAATTGAAAATATGAGCTTAAGTTATTATTACGCTCTTCCAAATAAACTATTTGAATATATTATGGCGGAGATCCCGGTTGTAGTAAGTAATCTTCCACAGATGAAAGAAATTGTAGAAAAGTACAAAGTTGGGATGGTTGTTGATATTGATGAACCGGGTAAACTGGTTGAAGTGATTCGGCAATTAACGGAGAATGAAGTTTTATATAATAAGTTTAAAGAAAATTGCAGAACCGCATCACAAGAATTGAACTGGGAAAATGAAGTTAAAAACCTTCTGGAAAAGTTATAGCACGAATGCTTACTTAAATTGTGAAACAAGAGTTTCTTAAGTTTAACTCTTCTTCTTAAAAACACAAATTATATGAATTGACTTCCTGAAGAAAAGGTTTGCAAATTTATCTTTCACCTTCCACAACCAGAATGGGAAAAATTGTAATATCACGTAAGTTCTTAAAAAGATAAGAAGTTTATTACCAAAAGTTTCATGCTCAAATTTTTCAAGATCATTACCGTTATAATAACTCTCCAGTTTTTTTTCATCAAAAGAATGAATGTGAGCATTAGCAGGAGTTTTTTTATTACAATGAACACATAAATAATAAATTAGTTTTTCCTTGTAAGGCGTTGTAACAAGCAACCTCCCTCCTTTTTTAACAACGCTGAAAAGTTCTTTTACAAATTCAGCGGGATTAACAACATGCTCAATAATTTCTGAAGCTATTACCACATCGAATGAATCATCAACAAAAGGAAGACGGAATGAATCGGCTGTAATTCCTTGATGATCTTCAGAAGGATATAGTTCCATTGCTCTTGCAGGATTAGATGTAGAAACATCTAAAGAATGAACCTTTACACCTTTAGGTAAAAAATGATCTGCAATCCATCCCTTCCCGCATCCAACATCCAGTATTTTGCTAATGTTCTTTGGTACTTTAGAAATGATATACTCGTGCACTCTTCGTTCATCGTGCGCAGTTGCTCCCCTGCTTTCTTCAAAGTAATCGAATTCAACTGCATCTTTTTTGTAATGGTCAATGTAATTGAATTTATTCAATTTAAAGTTCTTTTAAAGATTTTCCAATTTTGAATATTAAGATAAGAATTCTAAAGCAGAAATTTATTTTATTGATTTGGAAAAATTACTTTTTCTTTAGGCAGGAGAACGCAGAAAAAGTGAAGATTCTAGTTTAATAGAAATAAACTTAGTAATTATTTAATGTTTACTTTCATTCTTAGGAAGAGCACCCGTACTTTCCCCATAATATGCATAATTGTATTGAAGATTTATCGTGTTCCCCGCAAGGTCAGTCACATTAAAAACCTCAACCATATACTCACCCGGAATGTGATCATCAGTAAGAATATAAATATAAGTTAAGCTGTCATAACTAACTTCGCTTGGTTTAAATATACATTTAACCGGCGGTACACTTTGGCAAATTAAGTAAGGTTCCTGGCTGGTAATTACATAATTATCGCTGTTAAACAGGTTGGTTGAATCCATCGGTTCCGAGAATTCAATTTTAATTATGTCCTGACAGAAAACTGTCTGGAATAGTAAAACGATATATATTAGCATCATACGTCGCATCTATACGTTCTCCCCTTAAATATGTTAATGGTTTTCTAAATCAATAACAAAGAATGTGCTACAATTCAATCATTATTATTTTGCTAAAAATGAAGGTGTGCTATTTGGATTGGATGACAAAACGAAAATTCTGTCATTTAGTTCTGTCATCCGAAGTAAACATTACGCCATGTTAATTCATATTTGACAGACACAAAAAAAATATCCGTAAACTATTTTTAATAAGAAAATTTGCTAGTGGTAAAAAGTGAGTGGATTTTGAAGGAATAATTCTGACAGTTTGTTGGAATAACAGGCGTGAAGCGCTAAGGAGATTTTCCAGGAACCATTAAAACTTAAACTGTATCGAAAAGAGATTAGCGTTTCCTAATCCCAGGGAGAATGGAAGGTAAGCATAATCGAACTTAAGGTTACCCCACATAATTCCTAAACCTGCTGTTAATCCTCTTGTTTCGTAGCCTGTTTGATAACCAATCCGAAGTGAAATTAATTTGTTGTAGGTTACATCCCCGCCAAGATTAAAATGTATATCATCTGTTTCTAAATATTTAAGAAGTTCAGCGACAGCTATAAAATCAAATTCAGTAGATTCAGCAGATTCAATTCCAAACTGGTACGCGGGACCCAGCCTGAACTCAGCAGGGAGTTTAGTTGCTTCGTTCTGCAGCTCACTCATCGAACCAAGATTTTTAACAACTGATGAAACAGATAAACCTTTAATTGGAGTTAAATAGTTTAAACCAAAATCAAAACCAAATCCTTTTGCTTCGCTGCTTAGCATTCCTTCATATATATATTTTACGGTTGCTCCCAAATCAAAATTATCTATAACAGTAAAACCGGATGATAAACTTGCAAAGAAATAATTTGCATTAAATGTTGATATTGCTTCGCCGGATGTGTTTCTAACTTCAATATCGCTTACAGTGGTAACATTAAAACCAACTGCCCACGGCAGACTGAACATCTCCCATTTTATTCCACCAACTTCACTCCTAACATCCTGTATCCATTCGTTATGCATAAATAAAACCTCGTTTATTTCGGAAGAAACAAGCCGGGAAGGATTATAAAAAAGCGCTGTAAGATCGTTGGAAGCTGAAGCTCCTGCATCGCCCATTGCAATATTCCTTGCACCAAATCCAAATTTTAAGAAAGATAATCCGCTGTTACCGGCAGATTGAGCCATTGCAATTGAGCTTGCAAGAAATATTATTGTTAGAAGATTTTTCATATTAAAAATTAAAATTAACACCAATTATATGTCTGTCGGCACTGGAATACTGTTCAATCTGGAAGGCGTAATCTATACCCACAACAAAACTACCAAAAGATTTGAAAAACGAAAAACCGAACGCCGGTTTTATCAGCCAGTCTGTATTGCTAATATTAAACTGATCAACACCACCTCGTAAATAGAAACTATCGTAAATGTTATACTCAACACCTGCACGAATAATATTTGTTTTTGCACTGCTGTTTTCAAACTCAAGTGCGCCAAGCAATCCGATATCTTTATTACTGTAGCTAACACCTATTTTTCTAAGGTTTGGAAATTTGTCTTCTGAGGTTATTCCTTCTTGCCCATAAACCGAACTGGTATTCCACTCATACTTGCTGTTTATTTCTGCAATAACAAGAGACACATTAAAGTTTTCATTTATCCTGTAAAGAGCACCGATATCAAAACCGAATCCTGATGAACTTACTTCTTCAAATAATTTATAATAATAAAATTTAACTGCGATACCCAATGAAAACTTATCTGAAAACTTATTAGCAAGACCAATAAAAAATTGATTTTCAGATGTTGAAAGTTCGCCGGTTGGTAAGCCGTTATTGTCTCTGCCGTCAATGTTGCCAACTCCTGCATTAATAATCCCAATGCTCAGCCCTGCAGTCGATCTCGGTTTAGGATTATCTATGAGTGAATCCTTTTTGGAATAAAAATCGAATTTCTTTGTAAAGTTTAAGAAGTTAAGTGATCTATCAAACGAAAGGAACGAATACCCCGCCTGGAAAGAATTATTTTCCTGGAAGGGAGTTACTGCAGGATTGTAATACGAAACCA
>JAZGGS010000409.1:0-6908 GCA_036480595.1 Ignavibacteriaceae bacterium | reverse complement strand
GAAAGCGAATATCTCTATTTTTTATCGGGCAAACTAAAATCATCTTTTATAAAGGAGGATGTATGAAACTGAACGTTAAGGCGTTTGCACTAACCTGTGGTATATTATGGGGTCTCGCAGTACTGTTAATCACATGGTGGTTACTAATAATTGGAGCTCCGGGTAAACAAATTTCAAATATTGCAAGTTTTTACTTTGGGTATTCATATGGCTGGTTTGGAGGAGTGATAGGATTGCTCTGGGGATTTGTTGACGGATTAATCTGCGGTGCCATTTTTGCCTGGTTGTATAATAAATTGGCAAAAGTTCTTGCTAAATCTGCATAAACCAGCACAGTTTTTTTAAGCAGATAGCTTAGAGGAAAAAATACTCAAAATCAGGAAGATTGGGTTTAGGGGGTGTTATATCCCGAACAACTTTTTAAATTCTTCAATATTATTCATTTCTTCTATTCTCCTTTCTTCTTCATCACTCTCTTTTTGGTGAAGAATATCTTTTGCAAGCTCTTCGCACTTAATTACGGTACTGCTGCAAACGCGTGCATATTCTGTTAAATTATTATCTGATGTAACAACAATAATGTTTCTCGGATTTTTACTTTTACCAACCTGGCTCTTTATCTTTTCATCAGCAGAAAGATTTTCAGAATAAATTATTATTGCGTTATTAATTCTTAAAGGTTCCTTAGGATGACCATCGAAGTGGAGAAAAACCTTAGCATTTTTTTGGCTAAAATAGTTGTCGACCATGAACGCAAGCTTTTCCCTGCTTCCCTGCTTATCTTTTTTTTGCAAGATATTTAAAGAAGGAATTTTACCGATAAGATTATTTCCATCAATTATATACTGCTTCATTCAGAATATCTTCTTGTAAAATTTTTATTACCTGGTATTATAAAACTGGTCCTGCTTGGTTATCTTAAGATCCTGCAACTGCGGGGCTTTAACCCTTATCTCAAACCTGAATCCGCTGTACGTACCGATTGGATTCCATGTAAAGTTCATAATCCAGCAATGCAGATCGCGGGAAACCCGAATTTGCGGTGCTGCAAATTCATCATTTTCAATATCGTAGCTTCCTGTAACCGAAAATTTCCATTTGGGTGTTAAGTTAAAATTCAAACTTCCGCTTAAATTAGAAAATTTAGTTTCAAGCTCAGGAGTTGGTCTGGATAAGTTGTAATTATAGGTTAATGAAATATCCCACGGAATATTAAAATCAGGATCGCGATCAGTATAAATTCCCTGGTAGACATTCCTGTCTGCAGAACCGAGACCAAATTCATCAATTTCATTTGTAGGAGGCAGCTCTTCACCGGTTTCAGCTTTTAACCTATCGCCCGAAAGACGCGTGGTTACAGAGAAGTTAAAGTTAGTCATTCTTAATAATCCTTTACCTTCACTAATCAGGAATTTATTTATGCGCGTAATTCCGGGCGCATAATCATAAGGTGTAAAACTTGAAGAACCGGAGAGATCAAAAATATCGCTTATCTGTGTTCTGTAAGTTAATCTTAAATCGGAAAAGTTAAGCGAATCTGCTGCAAAGTTATAGCTCATTCCCATAGTAAGATTAAGCAGTTGTATTTTATTCTCTTTGGATGTTGTATCGGTTGGATCGGTAATGGTTTTCATCTCAAAGTTATTTCCCACAGAAAAGTTAAGGTTCTGCTGTTCGCCGGAAGTTGCCCCGCGAAAGATCTCACGCTCAAATTTATCATACTTAACTTTTGAACCATCCAGAGAAGTATATTCTGCATAATAGCCCCACTTTGGTTCTGAAAAATCGGGACGGTAACTATAGCTTAAACCTGGAGTAACAGTATGCCGCATTACACTTATACCGGGAATTATTGAACTAAACATACCGTAAAACTTTGTTGAAGTACCTACACCAACACTAAATGTTCTTACAAAATCAATTTTCCTTACATCGTTTGTAACAACAGAATCACTTCCTGTATAAGACTGCACAGAAAACATTTCAACCTGTTTGTTGTACCATTTTTCTTCATACCTGAACGATGGTGAGAGACTAAAATGACCGATTTTCGGTGAAATATCTGCATTGATATTATGCTTAATTCCACCGCGTATCTTCAACTCGCCATCAATTTTGTTCCTGTTGTTCTGAAACTGCCCTGTATAAGAATATCCGAATAACTCGTACCAGTTTTTATCCTGCCCGGAAGATTCACTTCTGAAAGGATAGCTTTGCGCCTTCCTGAAGAACATATTCGGTAGGACTTCGTAAATATCATTCGTTTGAATAATCTGTCTCCGGCTGTAGTTTATGCTTGCACTGTTACCCGATTCATCCCAGGTTTTAGAGAGAGTAGCATTGGAAATAATCTCATTCCTTAACAGGTCATTAAAATTAGCAACATTGCGGGTAAGGTAATTCTTTGAAGCAAATTCCAGGTTTGCATCAAATCTTAATGTGGGTGTAAGTGTTTGATTATGAAACCATCTTAATCGCCAGTCAATTTCTTCACTAAAATTAGGATCGGTTGATTCGCCGCGCGAAAAATCAGAATATGAACCTTCGATGGTGCCGGAAAAATTATAACGCTTAACATACCGGAAGCGGCTGTTTAAATTAAAACTTCCGCGTGTATAATAATCGGCTGTTGCGTTCCAATCCATGTAATCGCTTATTGCCCAAAAGTAACCAAACCTGCCAAAGTATGTTCCGTATGTTGCATCGTTACCAAAAACAGGTGCTATTAAACCGGAGCGCCTGCCTGATTGCAGAGGGAGAACGGCAAACGGAACCGGGATAGGAAGGGGAACCTCTCCAAAATGCAAAAAGATCCACTCGGCAGCCAATTGCTCTTCCTGTATAACTTTCATCTTAGGAGCATAGATATAATAATGCGGGCGATCTTCATCGCATGTTGTGTAAATTCCGTCTTCAATGAAATAAGTGTTTTTACTTACTTTTTTAATTTTTACTCCGTGATAAAATGCACCTTCAATTTCTGTATCAGCCATTGAAAGCGAGCCCTGCCCGGTTTTAAAATTGTACCTCATCTTTCTGCCTTCGTAAGTTTCACTACCTTCAATTAAAACGGGTGTGCCTGTAAGTTCCCCGGAAGCAGAATCTTTGAGAACACCTATTGCATCAATTTCATACTTTTCAAAATCAACAATAATATTTGCACTGTTTATCTCGGTTGCTTTGTACTTAATTTTTCCTTCGCCGTAAATAGCCATCTTCTTATCTTTTACAAAAAAGATTAATGAATCTGTTGCATTGGCATAAACCACCGTATCAATATCTGATTTGCGTTCAATTTCTTCTACAACTGATGTATCTTTAATGGCGCTGAGTAATGTGTCGGCAGGAACAACCAGCAGTGTATCGTTCTGTTGTGCGAACAGATTACCAGAGATGATAAAAATGATGTTTATTAACAGAAGATATTTCATACCGGAAAGATAAGAATATGCTTGAATTAAGGGTAATGCATAATTTGAAGACGATATGAGATTTTCATTTGTTACAATTGGGTTTTTAAGAAATTATGCAATCGCGTCTAAGTATTTCTAAAGGAATCCATTCTTAGCACCACAATAATCCCTCGTAAGCGGAGCAGATAGAATTCGTAACAAAAATCGGAATTTCGAAATTCAAATTCTCCATTAGCTTTAGCTGATGGGTAGATAATGAAGACTAATATTACCAAACCGTTTTAACGGTTTCTAATTAATAAACGGTTAAAACCGTTTGGGCTTACCTTTTGGCTTACAATATCACCGCAATGAATTGCGGTGAGAATATAAGACATACTATATTCAGAATATCATTCTCTGCGGGATTTATCCCGCAGGTAACAGAGAAAACTTAAATCAGCTAAAACAGTTTAAACTGTTTATTATTTTTCTTTTCCGACATCAACCTAAATTAGAAAATTTATGATCAACAATTTTCAGTTCGCCGCTACAATCCTACTTGCGATTTTTCAATTTCCTGAATTATTATTTCTGCAACCTTTAATGCTCTTAAACCATCTTCGCCGGAAACTATCGGCTTTTCATTATTTAATACAGAGTTAATAAAAAGCTGGAGTTCATATTTTAGTGCATTAATTTTTTTCTGTTCCGGCTGTTCGTAAACCAGTTTGCGTTTTTTATCGCCCACTCCAATTTCTCCAAGCGGGATAATTGATTTTGAAAGTTCAGTATCAACAGGCATTAAACGAAACAGTTCTGCAACGCCGGTTACAAAATCAAGAGCAATGTATCCATCCTCCTGAAATATCCTCATCTTGCGCATTTTCTTCTGCGATATCCTGCTTGCAGTTACATTTGCAACCGCACCATTTTCAAATTGGATTCGTGCGTTAGCAATATCAAGATTATCTGAAACTATTGCTACGCCGTTTGCCTGTACATCTTTTACTTCGCTTTTAATAAGCGATAAAATTATATCAATATCGTGAATCATTAAATCGAATACAACCGCTACATCTGTTCCTCTTGGATTAAACTGGGCTAACCTGTCTGTCTGAATAAACTTCGGCTCAAGCATATATTTTTCCATAGAAACAAGCGCCGGGTTAAATCTTTCGATATGCCCAACCTGTAAATTCAATTTTTTCTCATTCGAAATTTTAACAAGCTCTTCTGCCTGTGGTATGATTTCTGTGATCGGCTTTTCAACAAAAACGTGTATACCTTTTTCAAAACATTTTTTTGCAATTTCATAATGCGCGCTTGTAATTGCAGCAACCGAAACGGCATCAACTTTACCAAGTAATTCATCTATTGAGTTTGCAGCCGATACTTTATATTCTTCCGAAACATTTTTTGCCTGCCCGGCATTTGAATCATAAATAGCAACAAGTTCACAGTTTTCTATTTCTGTAAACATCTTTGTATGAAGTTTACCAAGATGCCCGGTTCCTATAACTCCGATTTTTAATTTTTCCATAAATATCACCTGGTGCTTATTCTTCTATAACCAATTATTCTTTCGTAACCGCCAAGATCAGGATCGTTATAATAAAGAAAAACATCATATACTTTTTTATTAACCCAGGTATTCCCTTCCAGCACAATCCAATCATCGTTTACAATTTTACCATTAATCAGATCTGCAACAACATACTGGTAATCGTAAATTCCTCTCTTTAAAGGAATTGTTATAGAACTTATTCCAGCTTCACTTTCCATTTTATAATCGAGTGAAAGTTTCCAGTTGTTAAAAGCTCCTACTAAAAAGAGCTCGCCGTAAACATCATCCGGCGGGCGGATTGAAAAAGTAACGTTTAGGTATGTTGAATATATATCCTTAAAATCGGCGAACAACATTCCACCGTTCAGATCTTTTGTTCTTGGTGCGATGAAGAATCGCGAAAATTCCAAACCATCTAACAGTGCTTTAACATCTTTCGCAATAAAAACATTATGATTTCTTATATCAACCTGTCTGAATTCATTACCTGCCTGGATATCCCTTGCAATAAAAGTAAATTTACGGTTAGCATCCCATTCAAATTTTCTGAAAAGTGTGTTGGATAACCTATCTACAACAACCGGGTTATAAATCCGGCGGTTTTCTATAATCTCAATTTTATTTACAAAGGAGGGATGAAACTGCAAGGGCAAATTGAAGTTTGTAGTTACATTAAAGACTTTTCCAAGCTCAACCGGCCAGTATGTTTTATTTTCAAGCTCATCCCGTTTAACTTTTACATTTAACGGCACTTCCTTTTTAACATATAAAAATTTTCCTGTTGCATAAACAATTGAAGAATCCTGCGTGTCGGTAAGATAAAATCTCCATTTACCTGAAAATGGTAACTGAACATCATCTTTATTGTTCGGGTATTCACCTTTAAAATGATATTCTGCATCCTCTACCGTAGATGGGAGATATTCAAAATCGAGGAAGTATGCAGTGCTATTCAAATTATTAAGCAGGAAAACATTTTTTGCGGGAGTCCATCCCTTATCGCAAAACCTGAAAACAATATTCATATTTGGAATGAATTCAGCTTGTACATCAAACTCGATAACAAGCCGGCTGCCTGCTGTAACAACGGGCAGCGATGTTCTGCTATCGGTTGTGTAAATGTTTAAACTTTTTACTTCAACATCGTTTACAGATTGTGCAAATGATACTTTAGTAAAAAAAAGAAGTGCAACTGCTGCAATAAAATATTTCAAAAATGCTCCCTTTTAAAAATCAAAAATTTCCACACACTTAATTGAACCGTAAGGAATGAAAATTCCCACCAGTTGTTCCTCCCTTTGTGCTTCCAACAGCAGTCCGTCATCATAAGCATTAACCAGCTTCCCGGTTTTAAAAACAATTTAGTAAAGCGGCTTTTCGGTTTTAGGATCATTGGTAGCACCGTAGTTTTCGTAGAGTGTTACGTTTAATGTTTGGTTAACATATTCTGTCCAGTCCATGTTCATTATAATTTCCTTTTTATTTCGATATTATAAGAATTGATACAAAATACAGAGATAATTTAACCTATTATAATTATTAAAACATCATAATAATTAGTGCATTTTTAAGATAAAAAATCGCTTCTAAATGAACTCTCCCTTTCCGAAGGAATCCCTTTGGGAATATCCCTCTCTTGGTAGGAGAGGTTTGCCGCGGCGAATTAATTTCAATAAAACCTTTTATGAGTAGTTCTGACACAAATTTATTTTGGAGTTATAACATCTAAAAAAGCCCCTTCTCTTTTTAAGAGAAGGGGTTGGGGATGAGTTCATAATTCTTAAAAAATAATATTTACTTCCTTAAAGTTCTTTTATCTCATGCACTAACTTGCTCATAGCTTCCTTAGCATCGCCAAAATACATAAGCGCATTTGGATAGAAGAAGAGCTCATTATCAATTCCGGCATAACCAACATTCATAGAGCGTTTATTTATTACAACTGTTTT
>JAZGGS010000408.1:0-3007 GCA_036480595.1 Ignavibacteriaceae bacterium | reverse complement strand
ACCAAAATTATTATTTTCTGCAAGAAAATTTTTTATCTGCGCAGCGAAATGATGTACATTTATTATGATGTCTGAAGTTCCCTGCACCTTTAAATTTTTAATACATATTTCAAGAAGGGTAGTGTTGCCAACTTTTACAAGTGCTTTTGGTGTACTATCTGTGATAGGTTTTAAACGGGTACCTAGACCGGCAGCAAGTATCATTGCACGCATCAGCTTTTTCCTTTTTGCTCAAAGCCGGTATGGTTTAGCTCAACATTAATATCAAATTTGTTTTTAAGATAATCAGCAAGTTTTTCTGCAGAGTAAACCGAACGGTGCTGCCCGCCGGTACATCCAAAATTTATAATCAGGGAAGTGAATTTTCTCTCAATATAATTCTTAATAGAATTCTCGCTTATCTTAATAACATTTTCTAAAAAATCTTTAACGGCAGTTTCGTTCTCCAAGAAGACTATTACTTCCTTATCTCTTCCTGATAACTCCTTGAACTTCTCTAATCTTCCCGGGTTAGGAAGCGCCCTGCAATCGAAAACAAACCCGCCGCCGTTGCCGCTAAGGTCTAACGGGATACCCTGTTTATAAGAAAAACTATTAATTGTTACTTTTAATTTATCCAGCGATTCATGATACTCAAATTTAGATAGCTCATTATTATTAATAATATTTCGTAATGATTTCTGTAACTCAGGTAAACCATCCGGCAGCAATTTCTTATCCAATAACCAATTAAGATTTTTTATTGCAAAAGGAATGCTCTTTAAAAAATGTACTTTCTTTTCATACAATCCTCTAAATCCGTATGCGCCCATCGCCTGCAAAATTCTTATTAATATATAGCCGTGATAATACCTTAAAAATTCTTCCCGGTTTATTTTAGTTTTGTTGATTGAAATTTGGATATAAAACTCAACTAATTCATCTCTTATTTTTTGTGGAAGATCAGCTTTTGCATCATAAAGAAGTGAGGCAACATCATATTGCAATGCACCCTTTCTTCCGCCCTGGTAATCAATAAAATAAAGTTTCTCATCTTTTATCAGGATGTTGCGCGACTGGAAATCGCGGTACATAAAATTATTCATATCTGTTGAGAGAAGGAATTCCGCAAACCTGTTAAAATCATTTTCCAGAAGCTGCTCATCGAAGACGGTTTTTGTAAGTTTTAAAAAGTAATACTTAAAGTAATTCAAATCCCACATTATTGATTGCTTATCAAAGCTGTTTCGCGGATAGCAAACAGAATAATCAAGTCCTTTACTCCCATCAAACTGAAACCGGATTAAATGTTCCAGAGAATTTTTGTAGTAAGAGGTTACCTTCTTCGGAAACTCCTTATGATTCTTGTTTTCGGAAAGGAAGGAAAAGAGACTTACATCACCAAGGTCTTCAATTAAATATGTCCCGGATTTTTTATCATCTAGGTAAAATTCTGGAACGCTTAATCCAATCGATTTAAAATGCTTTGTAAAAGTCATAAAAGCATTGTTCTCTTTATGATCCGGATTAACTACCCCGACGGCAGATTTGCTGTTTCCGGATATTCTGTAATATCGCCTGTAAGAACCTGATTGCGGCAGGGATGAAATTACTTGCAGTTCTTCGCCAGACCAGGTTTCAAATAGATTTTTAAGATTCTTTTCAATATCCACTTTAATAATCACTAAAATTTAATATGTTCTTTTCGCAGGATTGAATAAATATACTGGTCTAAAAAATTTCCATCTTTATAAACTGTTTTTCTTAATTTACCTTCTAGTTTATAACCGGCTTTCTCTAAAACTTTAACCGAAGCATCATTACCTTCGAACACTCCTGCAAACAGACGGTTAAACTCAAAGTGTTTGAATGCATAATCAGTCATTGCTATAAGTGCAGAAGTCGCAATTCCCCGACCCCAAAATGGTTCTGCGATCCAGTAACCGATCTCAGCAGAAAACCTGTTAACATCATCCTGAAGCTGTAGCCCGATTGCACCAATCAATTCAGTTTCATTCGCAATTGCAAAATTCAGTTCAGGGCTTTGATTACAAGCAAGACCCAGCCATTCTTCCGCATCTTCTTCAGTATATGGATAAGGAAATCTGTCCTTTAGTCTGCTGAAAATTTTATAATTATCGGCATACTTAACCAGCGCTGATTTATCAAAATGTTCGTAGCTGCGAATAAAGCATTTACCCGAATTGATTTTCATATTGCAAAGATAATAAATTTAAAGGAAGGGTAGGTTTACCAATCTCCACTAGGTCCGCCATAGGCACCCTGATCATTGCGTGTACCATCAGCATCATTATACTCAGGTAAAGGATTTCCGCTGTTTATGCATGGCGAAAGTTCGGAGAGGTGAAGATCATCTTCGGAAATGAAGAGGGGATCCATAGTTCCGATGGCAAGAAAATTGTACTGTTCGTGAATGTTGGAAGAATCGCCAGAAACAATTGCAATCTGCGGATCATTACCATAGTAGGAGAGATTATCAAAGAAAATATTATTTTGAATATCTTCATTAACGGGATCATCAATTACAAGCCCACCGCCGTAATTGAAAGCGGTATTTTTATAAAAAGTATTATTTATTATTTGGTTAGAAGAACCTTGAGATAAAATTGCACCGCCAAAATTATCGACAGTATTTTTATGGAACACATTGTTAATCAAAGCAACGTTGGAGTTTGTTATTGCAAGTCCCCCGCCGTTTTGTGCATAGTTTTCTTGGAAGTAACAATTTCTTATTTCAACATTTGCGTTTTCAATTTCAACTCCGCCGTTCTCTGCCGAAGTTTGTCTTGGTAGATAGATGTATTCAATAACACAAAAAGTTAATGATGAGCTACCTGTAGGATTAATTATATGAATGCCTTCCCAATCATATTCGAATGCTGTAAATCTAATCGGTTCAACTCTTATCCCTTCGGCCAGGAGCACACCATTTATTATAAGACTCGTCTTTTCCTTGAAGAACAATTCAACTCCTTGCTGGATGATTAAAGTATCGGATGAATTAACC
>JAZGGS010000407.1:0-4680 GCA_036480595.1 Ignavibacteriaceae bacterium | reverse complement strand
GAGTTATCAATCGGATTAACTCATCAATTATCATACAATTTTTTAGTATCCTCCGGTTGTTGATTTTCTTTGGAAAATCGTTCAATTTCAATCTTTTATCAGAGATTGTTTGGATGTATCTGTAATATTTACAGCCCTTAAGTTGTAAGTGCCAACTCCTTTCAAAGTGACTGGCACTTAAGTGAGATGAAGAAGATAATTTGTATGGGTGCACTATTTACACTCATTGTAGTATTTTCACGTTATATAGGTTCATCATAAATAAAATTTAAATTTATTTTATTATTTCATTTAACTATTTTATTTCTACATATTTAAACTTTTAAGTATTTTCTTCATCATATATTATTCTGAATGGTTATAATAATAACTGCAATAGTGTTCCTGATAATTCTGAACGGAATTATAGCACTTTCCTTAAAAAAAGTAACCTCGCAATCCTCAACAAGATCTAAACTAAAAAGCATTTCAATTATTATTGCACTTAAAGACGAAGAAGAAAAGATAGAAACTTTATTGGCATCAATTAATGAGCTTGATTATCCTAAAGAATTTTTTGAAGTGATATTTATGGACGATAACTCAAAGGATGGTACATACGCAACTATTTCTGAGAAGATTAAAGGATTTGATAATATTAACGTGTACAAACTGCAAAGTGAAAACAAATCAGGTAAGCGAAATGCATTGAAACTGGGAATTAGTAAATCTGTGCATTCGTATATTCTTATTACTGATGCTGATTGCGAACCGCAAAAAGATTGGCTTAAAGCATATTCAAATAGATTTACGGACGGATTTGATTTTTTATTTGGGATTGCTCCTTTCTTCCGGGAAAAATTTTTGGTTAACAGAATTTCCTGCTTTGAAAATCTAAGAAACTCGATGCTTATATTTTTTGCTGCAACTATTGGTTTACCTTATTCTGCTGCAGCAAGAAATTTCGGATTCAAAAAAACTTCATTTGAAAAAGTGGGCGGCTATTCAAAAACTACCGATACTTTAAGCGGTGACGATGATCTCCTTCTGCGGGAAGCAGTTAAAAACAATTTTAAGATCGGAACGGTTACAGCAAAAGGTTCGTTTGTTTTTTCTAAAACAAAAGAGACATTTAAAGATTACTTAAAGCAGCGTGCAAGACACACTCAAACTTCTTTTCATTACCTGTTTAAACATCAGTTAATGCTCGGTTTATGGCATGTATTTAATTTATTAATACTTTTTTCTCCAATATTGTTTTTCCTGGATATTTATTTCCTATTGCTACTGCCTTTAAAGTTGTTTATGGATCTGGTTATCGTTTTAACAAGCCAGGAAACATTCGGTTATAATTTTTCTTTTGCAGAATCTTTGTACCTGCAAATTTTTTACGAACTCTTTCTTATCATTCATTTCTTTAATGCAAAGTTCCGAAGGATTGAATGGAAGTGAATAAAACTGCACCGCCTGCCTGGCTTGATAAAGATCACCCGAATTATGAACGATGGAAACGTGCAAGGGAAATATCGAAAGAGCGCGGTAAGTTTGTTAAATCTGTTTTATCAAAAGAAATCACACCAGTCGATCTGCGTATACTCGATCTCGGTTCGGGTGAAGGTGGAACAGCTAAAATACTTTCTGAAAAAAATGAGGTTGTAAGTTTTGATATCAGCATGGATAGATTGCTGCCACATGATAATGCTCAATATCAAAAGGTTCTTGGTGATTCAGAACATCTTCCTTTTTATGCGGAATCTTTTGATGTAATCATTTTGCAGGATGTAATCGAACATCTTCAGAGTAAAAGGAAGATAATTAATTCGCTTCATTTATTGCTGAAGAAAAACGGGATTATTTATTTAAGCACACCAAACAAATTTTCGATCTTTAATGTTATTGCCGATCCACACTGGGGTGTTCCTTTCATCTCGCTTTTAAAAAGAGAGAGTACAAGAAAATATTTCCTCGGCACTTTCCGTAAGTCTGAAGCAGCCAGGAAAGATATTGCAGAATTATCTTCACTTAAAAACTTGCTGAGTGTATTTGAAGATAAGTTTGAAGTAATATTATTTACTTCTCATTCAATTAAAGAACTCTTTAACAGGAATAAAGGAATTGTCTGGAGCAACTTTCATTTAAAGCTTGTTGGGGCTGCTAACAAACTTAAAATTGGAAGACTGATAACATTGATGGCAAATGATAAGCCCGGTTTGGTAAATAAATTTTTTACACCGACTTTTTATTTCACTTTGAAGAAAAGGAATTAAAAGAATAATAATTCAACATCTTTTGATTTAACCAATAATTGGTATATTTTATTTTAACACAGTTCAAATTTTAAATGCGATGACAAATATTCAGTTAGCCCAACGAGCTGCAGAAGCAAAATCGAAAGCGTTGCCTACTTATTCAAATTTCTATGTTGGTGCAGCTTTATTAACCGAAGATGGAAAAGTTTACTCAGGTTGTAATATTGAATCGAGCTCATACAGTTTAACAATCTGTGCAGAACGAACTGCAATATTTAAAGCAATCTCTGAAGGAGAACGGAAGTTCAAAGCACTGGCAGTTGCAGGCGATACTGATGATTTTATTTCTCCCTGCGGCGCCTGCCGGCAGGTTATAAGCGACCTTTGCGGAGATATCGATATCATAATGGTAAATAAAAAAAATGAGTTTAAGGTAAGTAAAGCATCAAAGCTGCTGCCGTTAGCTTTTGGTGACAAAGATTTAAAATAGATTTTTTAATACACTTTTTTTGATTTTTGAAATTTCACTTTTTAATTTTTTTATGGTAGAATTTCCACACGCAATGCCCAAAGACACAGGCTGGATAGAAGTAATAACAGGCTGCATGTTCAGCGGTAAAACAGAAGAACTTATACGCAGGTTAAGAAGAGCAGAAATTGCGAAACAAAAAGTAAAAATTTTTAAACCGCTAATTGATACACGCTACTCCGTTAAATCAATTGTGTCACACAACGAACAGTCACTCCCTTCAATATTAATAAAAGATATTAAAGAAGTCCTGGATCAATCGGATGATGCTCAGGTAATAGCAATTGATGAAGCACAGTTCTTTTCGGCAGATATCACCATAGTATGCAACCAGCTTGCTATGAACGGTAAAAGAATTATTGTTGCAGGGTTAGACCAGGATTACCGCGGCGTTCCTTTCGAGCCGATGCCGCAGCTTTTGGCAATTGCAGAATATATTACCAAGCATCTTGCAATTTGTGTTGTGTGCGGTAACCCTGCAGATAAAACTCAAAGGAAAACTGCTTCCTCTGAAAGAGTGATTGTTGGTGCGGCAGATATTTACGAAGCCCGCTGCAGGCAGTGCCATTACATCCCCGAGGAATCTTAAGGATTAAAAATGGATTTAAACTCAATCGTAAGAGGTTTTGTAGGAATTATTGTTTTAGTCGGTATCGCTTTCCTGCTTTCTAATAATAAAAAGAAGATAAACTGGAAACTTGTAGGAACAGGGCTTGGACTTCAATTTGTTTTTGCAGTTTTTATACTCCGCAGCGAAGAACTCAGGAGTTTCTTTTTCATCCTTGGCTGGCCAAAAGATTTCTTCGGATGGATAAGCGGATTCTTTGTAGTTGTACTCAACTTTACTGTGCAGGGCGCCGAATTTGTTTTTGGTGACCTTGCAAAACTTCCCGGAAGTGAAGGATCTATGGGTTCATTTTTTGCCTTCCAGGTTCTTCCTACAATTATCTTTTTCGCATGTTTGATGTCAGTTCTTTACTATGTTGGTTTCATGCAATTAATTGTAAGGGGGATGGCATGGGTTATGGCAAGATTTTTAGGAACCAGCGGGGCAGAATCTCTTTCCTGCTCGGCAAATATTTTTGTGGGTCAAACAGAAGCTCCATTAATGGTAAAACCATATTTAAAAGAGATGACTAAAAGTGAAATCCTTACCATAATGGTGGGAGGCATGGCAACAATTGCCGGCGGAGTGATGGCTGCATATATCCAGATTCTCGGGTCAGCATATGCAATTAAGTATGGTGTGCCCCTTGCCGAGGCCCAGCAGTTATTTGCCACACAGCTTCTCGGTGCAAGTGTTATGGCTGCTCCTGCAGCAATCGTTATTTCCAAAATGCTTTTTCCGGAAACGGGTGAACCTAAAACAAAGGGTACAGTAAAAATTGATGTTGAAAAAGATGCCTCAAACATTATTGAAGCTGCCGCTAACGGTGCCGGTGCCGGGCTTAAACTAGCTTTGAACGTTGGTGCAATGCTGCTGGCTTTTATTGCTCTTATAGCATTAGTAAATTATTTATTGAACGGGCTTGGAGATCTGCTAAGTTGGAACGAATCACTAAAGGCAAACTACGGTCAGACGTTAAGCTTTGAGTTACTGTTAGGTTGGATATTCCAGTTTGTTGCATTCAGTATCGGCGTGCCGTGGGAAGATGCACTTAAATTCGGAAGCCTGATAGGTACCAAAATAGTTGTTAATGAATTTGTAGCTTACGCAGAAATGGGAACAATGATTGAAGCAGGAAAGATCTTAAATGAAAAAACTATCCTGATGGCAACATACGCTTTGTGTGGTTTTGCAAACTTTAGCTCTATTGCAATACAGATTGGTGGATTGGGACCTCTTGCTCCGAATAAAAAATCGGATATTGCGGGATTAGGAATTAAAGCGGTTATTGGTGGTGCTATGGCAACATTGATGAC
>JAZGGS010000406.1:0-3556 GCA_036480595.1 Ignavibacteriaceae bacterium | reverse complement strand
TATGAATTAACCGCAATTGCCAATAACATTACTACTATAATTCCGGATAGAAGCAATCCTCTGAATTTCTCGCTTTGTAATATCTCCTTTGAGAATTCCGTCTCGAATGATTTTTTTATATCCATTTCTAATATTTATTTGGAGAAACTAAGACACTATATTTGTTTTTTTCTCGTCTTCATCCTTTGGAATATCAGGTTTAAGCATTTTTAAGGGCGGAAGCATTGGCGCTTTCTTTTCGTGGTAATCCTGCATAGAGATTAATATTTCATCGAGGATTTTTATTACTTCAAAAATGTGCGGACCTTTATTCAGCATTACACATTCAGCTTGTTCTGCAGATGCAGCATCTGTTATTTCTGCACGGGATGGTCTTCCTTTCTTTGCCATCGTTTCAAGAACCTGTGTCGCCCAGACAATTGGGATGTGTGCAGCTTCGCAAAGCCACAAGATTTCTTCCTGGATTTGTGCAAGTTCCTTCCAGCCGCATTCAATTGCCAGGTCGCCGCGTGCTATCATTACTCCAAGTGGATGATGCCGCATCGCCGCTAAAAGTATAGCAGGAAGGTTTTTGAATCCGCTTTGAGTTTCAATCTTCAAAATTATTCCAAGATGTTCTGCATTCAACTTTTTAAGTTCGTTCAATAATTCAAACACATCCTGCGCATTATTAACAAAAGAAACATTCACAACATCAGCGTGTTGCGCAACAAACTTTAAATCTTCTTTATCTTTCTCTGTTAATCCACTGATAGACAGTTTACTTTCAGGGAGGTTTATACCTTTATCTGCTTTAAGTTTTGCCCCTTCTTCTTTTGCATAAGTAATTTCAACTTCAATTCTTTCGGAATCTACAAATTTAATTTCACCCTCAATTTTACCATCATCCAGAATCATCGGTTCGCCAACTTTAACATCATTAAATACTTCCGGCAAAGTGCAGGAAATGTGAGCCGGTATAATAAGATTTCCCTCATTATCATATTCTGCGGGATCTCCCGGGACGGACTCTTTATGAAGAATTAATTTATCTCTAACTTTTAATATTATTTTTTCTTCAAGCGGAAGCATCTCACCAACTTCAGTAATTCTTTCTTCCACCTCATTATCATTTTTGATTGTAAGAACTGTTCCGGTTGTTACATAAGCTGAATCATAACATTTAGCTATCCAACCTGTACCGCGTTTTATGTCTATCTTCAGTTTGCAATTTTTGTTTCTTGAGTCGGTGAATGTTATTACAGAATCTTTATTTAAATTTTTTAACCACTCTTTTGAAACAGGAATAATCAAATCTTTTTCATCTTCCGGTTCTGTACCTTGCAGTGCAAGCCACACTTCGGATGGTGAAGTTACCTTTCCAATTAAATCACGCTCCGGCTGCAGGTGCACTACCTTTGGTCCGGGTCGCATCGATCCGGTTCTTAATTTTGGTCCACCGAGATCCATACATATTCTTACATTTCTGCCGGTTTGGGTTTTTGCTTTTCTAAGTTTATCTATCATTCGTTTCCACACTTCTGTATCATCGTGTGCACAGTTTATTCGCGCGCTGTTCATTCCTGAGGTTACCAGTTTTTTAATATACTTGTAATCATCTGCAGCCTCGGCAGGGAGTGTTACCATTATTCTAACTTTGCTTCCTTTTAATTTTTTGCCAAGCAAAGATGAGGTGTTTGCTATTAATATTTTTCTTCCCTTCTTAAAAGATACCGGTGGTTTTTCATCTTTTACTTGTTTTTTCTTAAGGATTTTTTTCAGAAGATTTGTAACCGCAACTATACTTGCCATTACGTGGCTTTCGGCTCTGCCAAGACGAGAGATACCAAGCTGCCCTAGTGTATCCTGTAATTCTCTTATATCCTGGTTTCGTAATGCAAGGTAATGAATCAGGTTTAAAGCGCTTTTTTGGTTTTGCTGATTGATTTTACTGATTTTCTTTTCATACTTTTTTTCTGATTCTATTGCAGCTACTTGAATCTGCTCTAGCTGCTCAAGCAGTTCTACCACTCTTCTTTTTTTAAGTTTCATCTTAATAACCTACTTGAAAAAATATTTACCATTAAATTAGTCAAATTGGATTTCAGATGTTACCCTGCATGAAATAGTAATGGATTTTTACCCAATCTTCTACTTAATCTATGTGAACACAAAATTGTGAACGTTGCTCAGCGAAGCAATGATAATTCTATATTTTGTTAAATTGTAATTTCGATTACGGGAATTTTAGCAAAAATATTTTAGAATGAGCAACCGCAAATATTACATTTTAAGCTTTAGCATGCACTCGAATGAAATAATTCCACGCTTAAAAAATATTAATTAAGGATACATCATGAAAACATTTGTCTTTTTTTACTTTATGAATGAAATCGAAAACGATGCCATTGCAGAAAACGTTCCGGCTCATACCACTTACTGGCAAAATCAAAATCTCCCAAATTATAAAGGCGGTCCATTTTCGGATTTCTCCGGTGGATTGATATCTTTTCAGGCAGAAAACCAAAACGAAGCTGAACGGCTGGTCTTGGGAGACCCTTTTGTGGTAAAAGAACTTCTTAAAAATATGTGGATTAAGGAATGGAAAATATAAGCAAGAGTTTTCCTCTTCGAGTCATATAAAGTCAAGTAATCAAAACAAAATTATGAATAAGCAATTATGGACTTACGCATTTTTTGCCTATTTATTCACCTGGGTGTTTATCTTTACTATTTACTTTTTATTTAAAAATGGAGAAATAAATAAGGATCAACTTAATATTCTTTATACTTTCGGTAGCCTGGGACCAACCTTATCAGCATTGCTAACGACAGCACTTTTCTATAAGAAAAAAGGTTTAATGAAACTGTTTGGCAGTCTTAACTTTAAAAAGTTAGATAGGAAAACCTGGCTGATTGCATTCTCTCCAATATTATTTTTCTTGATAGGTTTGTTAATTTATCCACTGCTAACAGGTCATTGGTACTCATTTGAAATAACCAAAGAACAGTTTAACCTTTTATCGACAGCATCATATCTTGCCTGGGCACTTCCATTTATTCCGTATGCTATATTTGAAGAAATTGGCTGGAGGGGATTTGCCTTGCCCCATTTACAAGAAAATTATACTGCATTTAAGTCGACAATAGTTCTTACATGCATTTGGGTTTTATGGCATATTCCAATGTTTCTTTTTCGTTTCAATTTTAGTATTGGAATTTCAATAGGTTTTTTCTTTGGAATATTTGTAGGGGCAATCATACTTACTTCTTTAGTTAATTTTAGCAGAGGAAGTATAATCGCTGCAATTACATTTCATTTGACAAACAATATTGCATCTGCTTTTGACAAGGATTATATAGTTGCTGTAGTAAGTACAGGTTTCGTATTTCTTGCAATATTCATAATCAAGCAATACAAAACTGAAAATCTTGCTGACAAAGAACGAATTAAGAATTACTATCGCTAAAATAGGATTAAAAAACATTAAAATACTTTTTAGCAATCGCGTTGAAAAAAAGAAAAAATACATCATCTTTACCTATGGCGGAAGGTTTGTTAACATTACAGTCACAC
>JAZGGS010000405.1:0-6331 GCA_036480595.1 Ignavibacteriaceae bacterium | reverse complement strand
CTTCCGGTGTTTCGGCACCGGAAGCTATTACAAATTTATTAATTTCATTTACATTTGGTAGTAATTGATATTAAATACCTCGTGTGGCATGTATTAACTTTGGAAGGACAAAAGGGAAAAACTTAACAAGCGAAAATGAAAAATAGTTCATCATTTTAGTAATAATAAGTTTTTGAATGAAGATAGCAATTCTTATTCTATATAAGAAAAGCTTATTCCATTCCGATAAATATATATCTTCTAATTCTTTTCTGGTGTACTTCTTATTTTTTTGCTCTGCCAGTAAAGATGAGATAAGTTTTGCAGATTGAACAGCCATACCTACCCCATCACCTGTTAATGGGGCAATAACTCCGGCGGCATCACCAACCATAAACATTCCGTTCTCTACTATCGTCTTTTTTCCAAAAAATATTTTACCTGTACCGTAAATAGTGAGTTCGTAAAGGAGTTTCTCAAACTCTTTTCCAAACAATTTTCCGAAACTTCTGTTTGTGTTAATTAAATTTAAAATTCTATTGCGTGGTGATTGTTCACTATTAATTCTTTTCTCAATAAAACAGAGTGTGGTTTCTTGGTCAGATACTCTATTTAATCCACAATAAATCCCTTCGCCAGTATAGATCCTTATTTCATCTGTTGGAAAATTACTTATGCAAGTATTTGGTATATGAAATTTTATTGCTTTCAACTCTGTTTCAGAACCAATAAAACTTCTATTAAGTTTTTTATCTAATATATTTTGCTTCCCGTATGCGGCAATTACATAATCAGAATTGATAATGATTTCCTGGTCATCAGAAACTTTTATGTGCACTAAGAATTTATCACCATCTCTCTTAATAATTTTCGCCTCCGCCGGTTGGTAAACCTTTACTCCATTGTTTACAGCGCTCTTCAATAAGAAATGATCAAATATGGATCTCTTGAGTGCATAAGCAGGAAAATCGAGTTCTGAAGAAATTTCAGTGCTCTTTTCATTAATAAATTTGAACTTAGATATTTTAACAGGATTTAATGAGAGGAAACTTTCAAATAGATTTAATTCTTTCAGAGTTTTCGTTACTTCTCCCGATAAAAACTCGCCGCATAAAACTTCTCGTGGGAATTTTTTCTTTTCAATTATACAGGTATTTAATCCATATTTGGAAAGATACAAAGCTGCCATAGAGCCCGCCGGTCCCCCGCCTATTATTATAACATCGTGATGATACCGGGAGTTCATCATTGATCCTTAGGAATAACAACTAACCATCTAAAAGCCCACTTACGCTTTATTTTGTAGTTAGTAATGTTAAGATTTTCAAGCATATTAATTAATTCCGATATTAAAAATCCTTTTTTAACAGATAACGGTGCATCATTTTTTACCATAGCACTTTTGGAGAATAGGAAGATCAATAATTTAATTCCTATTAAAGCCCAAACAGATCGCCTTAGATCATTTATAATCATTCCGTATTTAGCAATAGAAAGGGAGGATTTAATAAGTTTTTTTATTTCATCTTCAGTAAAATGGTGTAAAAATAATGAAGCATGAACAACTGAGACTGATTCTTTCTTTATAGGAGGATTTTGAGCATCACAATAGATAGGACTGGCGGTTTTCTCAGCTTTTATAATCTCACATATTCTTTCGTTTCTATCAAGCGAGTATACATTAAGATTCGGATATCTTTTGTGTAAAGCTTCAAATATATCTGAGGCACCGGAACCTATATCTAAAACTTTCATCGGGTCGGATTTTTTATGGTTAAATAAGAATCTTAAGCCGGCTTTTGAAGTACTAATTCCCCCTAAAAATTTATTTACATGTTTTATTTCATTGAGAGCATCACCTACTCTATCATCATTGATGGAAAAATCATCCATAATTTCTTTCTCATAGCTTCGTTTAAGAAACATCATACAACCTTAAATAAAACCAGTTCCATTGTAAGTCCCGGACCAAATGCAACAGCACAACAAAGGTCGCTTTTGTTCAGGTGTTGATTGTACAAAATTTCTTTCAGCACAAAAAGAATTGAAGCAGAAGACATATTACCATAGTTTCGAAGCACTTCCCTGGATGGTAGTAACTGCTCATCACTCAATTCCAATCCATTTTGAAGCGAATCCAAAATTGCCCTGCCGCCCGGATGTAACGCCCAATATTTAATATCATTTTTATCAACACCAACTTTATTCAGGATGCTCTTTACATTCGGAACAGCCGTATTCAATATTATTTTTGGAAGTTCGGATGAAAGCATCATTTCAAACCCGAAATTGCCGATCTTCCATCCCATAAATTCAGCCGAGTTCTCAAACAGAATTGAGTGGGCAGTAATTATCTTTAGATGAGGTTTGTTGTTACTGTAATCTTTATTTGTGAAGATTCCGGCAGCAGCTCCATCGGCAAAAATCATATTTGCTAATATATTATCTCTGGAAGCTTTGGTCTGCAGATGAAGGCTGCATATCTCAACTGAAACAAGTAAAGTTGTTGATGGTGTTTCACTTTGCAGACTCAGAGATTCCGAAACTGAATTCACACCTATTAAAGCAGCGGCACATCCCATAAAACCAATGTGGGTTCTTTTAATGGATTTTGGAAGATTAAAATTATTGATTAGATGATAATCTATTCCCGGTGCAAAAAATCCCGTACAGGATATTGTAATCAAGCGATTAATATCTTCAGGTTTAATTTCACTTTTATTTAATAGTTTATCTACTGCCTGGCTTGTTAGTTTAACCGACCACTCTTCATACATATCCATTCTGGATTTAGTATCGGGGTTAAAATGTTCGCCACCCTCGTCTGTAAAAAACTTATTGTTAGTTTCCGTTTCAGCATCGGGCACAACTATACTGCGTTTATCAATTCCGGAATACCTTGCAGCCATATCAATTAACCTGGATACTGCTGCCTGCCCTTCCATCCTCTTTTTCAATTCCTCAGCAGCTTTGGCTTGATCAACTTTATAAGGCGGAGATGCTGTTGTAAGATCTATTAACATAATTTTAGCACTTAGACTAAATTAATCAATTTCAACCTATCAGATTTCAATATTTATGAATTCGAATTAAATTATAAAATCATATTTTTTTACGTGTAAAACAAGATACTCACCAAGGCCACATTGCTATCCGGGGCCGAATTCGTTAAGAGGTACCGCCTCTTCACTGGCGGTAAACTTTGTCTCCTCACTCCGGTTCGTCCCAGTGCGCCTGAAGATATAGACCCGAGCCTGATTAGAATACCAATTGTTCTAAAATAAATGCCGATGTAAGATACTTATTTGACTCTTACAGCAGAGATACGAGCTTTAATAGTTAATTCGTCTGATGCTCGCTTTACAATCCATCCTATAGTAGGGGGCTCAATATTATAATCCGTGAATTTTATTTGTGCCGTCCCTTCGACAAATATTTGATTTTTCTGTAATGATATGCTAATTGGAAAACTAATTTCTTTAGATATTCCATGAACCTGTAACATTCCAACAGCTATAAAACTTTGTTCTTCCAGTATTTTTCCTTCTTCACCTTTTATTTTCATATCAAAATCCTCAATATTAGATAACTCAAAGATAATTTGCGGAAAACGATTCGCTTCAAGAATCTCTCGAATATCTTCATCCCTGGTTTCATTGTCCGAATCAAATTTTGCAGCATCAATTACAATTTGTGCTCTAAATTGTACAGATGAATTAATTTTTATCCAAGTAATCTCTCCTGAGACAGATTTATTTTTTCCTACGATGTCCTCAGACCCGATGAAAAACACCTTCGTATAAGCTTCGTATTCAGCCACACTGTTTGAATCGATTTTAAACACGATAGTATCGGCTTTAATACCGGAATGATAATGGCCAATTTGTGAAAAACATACGGCGCTGTTGATGAACTGCATCGCAATGGCTAAGTGTAATAAAATGTATAATCTGTTCATTCTTGATTCCTTTCCATAAAGTTTAATCTACTCTTCACAATCCTTTTTCTCTAAACTCTATTGGATTAAAAAGTAATCTGTTCAAATAACACAAAGGTTTAACCGGATGCAATATTCGTGCTAAAACGCAATGTAATAATGCTAAGTGATTGAAATTGTCAGTTAAATTACATTTTCCAAATTTCTTTTTTGAATTAAAATCAGCAAAAATTGAAAAGTCGATAGTAAGTTATTTACAAAAAATTCACGAACAACATCCAAGGAAGTAAGCTTTATATGAAGTGTATCACCCTTGTTAACTTTCAGAAGTGAAGGCTCATAAGCATATTGTGGTGCCTTTATTAATATATCGTGGCTTGTTGGATCGGGGGAAGACCAACCAATAAATTCACCTGTTAAAGAGCCAATAATTATCGTTAGAATTAAAAGAAGATATTTTTTAAATTATTTTTCACTTTATTATCTGTTAATTACCTTAGACGAACAATTTATTACAATTTCATTTCTTCCAGAAAAATAATTACTGTTAAAAAAAACATTATCTCTTCAATTCAAAATTTGCTGTTACAGTACCTTCTTGAGAAATTGTAATTTCTTGTTCCTCGCCTTTTAACCGCTCATGCCAAATTTTTAATATGTAATTGCCCGGAGGAACATTTTTTATAAGATAATTTCCATTTTCATCCGTTACTGCATAATATGGCGTTTCTACTACAACAACATATCCTTCCATCTCCGGGTGAACATTACAAAGTACTACGGCTAAACAGCCGGGTTCATTGAAAGTGTATGAGCGTTTTTCACCTTTTGGCCAGTACCCTAGGTTGAATTTTTCAGCACAATTATCCGGGGAAAACACGTTGTGCAAAACATCGTCACTATTTATAAAATCAACCGTAGTACCGGTTAAAGCTGGTAAAACATGAGGAACAAAAGTTAAATATTTCTGATCTAATATTTTATGCTCTTTAGGAGGATCGAACTTCTTCCCCTCAATTTTATCTATGTAAACAACAGCATTTTTTTTGTACTTGTCTTTTTTAGTTTTGATATTTCCTGTTATATCACCAGCATGCATTACACTACAAAAACTGCATGAAATTATTGCAGTCAAAATCAGTCTTTTATTCATTTTAGATTCCTTTTTTATTAACAAAATGTTTTTATCCAATCTATCTCATTAAAATTTACACCATAATGGAAACCATGTTCACCATACATAGGATGAAGATCGTCAATAGTAATATCCACACCTTTTTTTTGAATAGTTATTGTAACATCGGAATTAAATATTTTAGATGCATGTGCATCCAGATTCGGATCTTCTAACGTAATTTCGAAATGGTTCTGCTCAAGTTCAGGTTCATGATCCATCCAACTGCCATTCGACCACATTTTCATATGTTCAGAATCTTCAACCTCAACTTCAATCTTCATTCCGTTAATAGTTGTATCTGCCAGGATTAAATTGCTTGCACTTGCCAAGGATTGATTATATATTAATTGTGATTATTTCACATACACACACTTTAAAAAGTTCAGGATTTGAAATTGGCGTAGAAGTTTGTGGGATATTTCAATAATGAAAATGCAAGTGAAATAAATTGTGGCATCGATCAGGCATAATTTATGATTATAAAAATATATAATGGATCCATCTAACAAAGAAATTAAATGGTTTAGCCTCTCAAGATTTTTGCTGCTGAAATTTCTTGTTGCAGTAATATTATTGGCTTTAGCCATAAGTTTTACACTTTTTGAAATTAGCAAAAGACAGCTTATCAATAGTAGCGAGAGATATGCCATTTCAATAGCTACTAACCTACAAGATGAAATTTATAAGTATTTTTTTATACCACAGAGTATAACCTTAGACAGTTTTGATTGGACAAACCAAACGCAATTGGCTGCGTTAGATTCTATCTCATCTCGTTTTCTCAAGCATTTAAATGTGCTAAAAGTAAATATTTTTAGTAATGAGAGGCAACTTGTCTATAGTACAAATCACAAGCTTTTAGGTGTTTATACTAAGGAGAATAAGAAATTAATCCGGGCACTCCAGGGTGATTATGTATCAAGTCTTGAGTTATCAAGAGATAAACCGGATATAGAGCATGATGTGCATTCTGTTGATCTTCTTGAAACATATATCCCGTTTCGTCAATTCCATGCTAACTCTTCAGATAAGGGACAAATTTTTGGAGCCTTTGAGATATATCAAGATGTCACAATTCTATATCAACAGATCGTTGATCTTAGAACTATAATTTTTCTATCATCCTTTGTTTTAATGGGTTTCTTATTTATTATCTTGTTTATTATAATAAAGCGTGCAGACAAACTACAACGAAACCTGGAAATAAATGTGCAAAGGCATACAGAACAGCTTGAAGA
>JAZGGS010000404.1:0-5444 GCA_036480595.1 Ignavibacteriaceae bacterium | reverse complement strand
CTGATAATTCCAGTTACAACAATTCAATCGCAGAATCAAACAGAAAAATGCGGTACAATGGAATATTTGAACTGGCTGATTCAGCAATATCCTGAACTTGAACAGATTTTAGCAAATATGGAGTTGGAAACTGAAAGAGAACTCCAGAGAGACCCTGATTATCTTTCTTCAGAAACTGTTACTGTAATACCGGCTGTAGTGCATGTTATTTGGAACAATTCTGCTCAGAACATTTCAGATGCGATGATTGAATCGCAGATTGAAGTTTTAAATGAAGATTTTAGAAGGATGGAAGGCACAAACGGATGGAATACCGATCCGGTGGGAGACGATACAAAATACGAGTGGCGTCTTGCAACCGTTGATCCCAATGGAAATCCTACAAATGGAATCACCAGAACCCAAACATCAGTATCCTCATTTCCATACGGAAACACAATGAAATATACATCATCTGGTGGGCATGATGCTTGGCCAAGCCAGAATTACCTGAACATTTGGGTTTGTAATCTGAGTAGTGGCTTGCTTGGATTTGCGACTTTTCCAGGTGGCAATCCTGCACTTGATGGGGTTGTAATTTTATATTCTGCCTTTGGAAGGAATTCTCCCTTCTATCCCTATCATATGGGAAGAACAACCACTCATGAAATTGGGCACTGGATATGGTTATATCACACATTTCAGAATGGATGCTCCCCTCCGGGAGATTACTGCGATGATACACCTTACATAAGTGGTTCTACTTTTGGTTGCCCCATAGGCAGTTCATCCTGCAGCACTCCAAACATGGTTGAAAACTATATGGATTATTCTGATGATCTTTGCATGAACATTTTTACAATTGATCAGGATGATAGGTTTGATGTAGCAATTAATACCTGGAGATCTGATCTTCTTGTTTCTTACAGAGAAACTATTCCGGTTAGTGCAACCGGCACAGATTATAATTTTACCGATGTTAACGGGAATACTTTTGCCACTCTTAACTTTTCCAGCTTAGGAACAGTTGATACAGTAACTGTTGAAGTATGGCCGAATTATTACCCGGTTAACCAGCCGGCTGGAACAAAAGCAGTAAAAAGATTCTTTGATATTTCCGCACACGGAGGAACAGGATTCAATGCAACTTTAACAGTTCATTATGATGATGCTGAAGTTATAGGGTTTACCAATAGCGACAGCTTTCTTGAACTATACAAATATTCCGGAAGCTATTGGATGCAAATGGGTGGAACAGTGAACACTACAGCCAACACTGTTACGTTAGCCGGTGTTTCTGAGATGAGTATTTGGGCACTCAGCGATCCTAATGACAGCCCTGTGCCTGTTGAACTTATTTCTTTCACTTCGGTAGTTGATGAGAATAATGTTAACCTTAACTGGATTACAGCAACAGAAACAAACAACTTTGGTTTCGAAATAGAAAGGTCTTTATCCGGCAGCAGGTATGAGCAGATTGGATTTGTAGAAAGCCACGGAACCACTACAGAAGCACAGGTTTATACCTTTACAGATAACAATCTGAAGCCGGGTAATTATTATTACAGGTTAAAAGTTGTGGATAATGATGGCTCATTCGAATACAGTAAAGCTGTTAATGTTTTAGTTGAAGCACCTGCTAAGTTCTCTTTAAGCCAAAACTACCCTAACCCTTTCAACCCGTTAACACAAATCTATTACCAGATTCCAGAAACGGGACTTGTTAAGCTAAAAGTTTACGATCTACTTGGTAATGAAGTTGCAACACTTGTTGATGGTATTGTGGAAGCAGGAATTCACGAAGTATCCTTTAATGCCTCGAAACTTACGAGTAGTGTTTACTTCTATACGATTAAAGCAGGCACGTTTGTTCAAACAAAGAAGATGATCCTGATGAAATAATTTTCATTTTACATAATTACTTTATGAAAGCTCCGGATTTAATGCGGGGCTTTTTTTATATAGATGTAACTTCCCATCTATATGAAGAATTTAAGAAGTTCGCTAAAGTCTGTTCAGGAAAAAGAAAAGGCGATCATTAGATCGCCTTTCTTTTGAATTCTAACATCTGTTTTCTGATTACTTCATTAATACCATCTTCTTTGTAGAAGTAAATACCGATCCATCTTTACCCTGAGCATTAATTGTATAATAATAAACTCCGTTCGAGAGACCGGATGCATCAAAGTTCAGTTCATGATGACCGATACTTAATTTCCTGTCCACTAAAACATTTACTTTCTCTCCAATAGTGTTGTACAGGTTAATTGTAACCCTGGAATCAACAGGCAGTGAGAATTTAATATTTGTTGATGGATTGAAGGGGTTAGGATAATTCTGTGAGAGTATGAATGCGGTTGGTGCATTTATATCAGCTTCAACAGAATTTGAATAGTTGAAGGAACCATCCAAATCGATCTGCTTTAACCTGTAATAGTAAATACCTGGTTTTACATTTTTATCGGTATAACTATAATCGGTTACTTCGGTTGTAGTTCCTCTTCCATCTACAAACGAGATCTCTGTAAATTCTAGATTGTTACCGCTTCTTTCAATGCCGAATCCTGCATTATTGGTTTCTGTAATTGTAGTCCACTTCAACAGGGCTCCTTCTTCTGTGCCTATTACAAAGAAGGCAGATAGTTCTACCGGAATAGGGTTGTCTTCAATTGTAAAGTTTTCATTTGAAATATCGAAGAAGATATTGGACGCTGCTTCGACTTTAATCCTGGCTTGAGTAGTTGGAAGATTAGGAATTTGTAACTGTTCTGTGCCGTCGTTGGGAGTGTTAGATACGAGAACTTCTGTATAAGTATTTCCTCCATCGGTTGATAATAAAATATTTACTTCAGCAGCATTTACAGGGGCAACGCTGGTGTTGGCAACATCCCAGGTTATTGTTTGATTGGAATTGCCCTGCCAGGTAACCGATGTGTTTGGAGATGTTACAAGAAAAGGTCCGGCAGCATCGGTAACATCGAATTGGATTTCATCGTAATCAACTCCACCGCCTCCGGCTTTATTATCTCTCACTGTTAGTCTGAATTTTAATGATCTTGTGTAAGTTGGTAATATTTCACCTATAGTCTGCGTATTATTCAATAGATTTGAGAGCTTTGGAAATGTTCTCCACGGATTAAGTGTAGCATTAAAAGTTCTGAATATTGGAGCATTGCCAGACGGGCTGTTAGGATGTCCTGCAGGTCCAAGATCAAATTCTTCCCAGTTATAAGTTAAAGTATCACCATCAGGATCTGTAGCAGACCCGGTTAAAATAAAGGGTGTGCTAATTGGAATTGTAAAACCGCCGGTTCCTGCATTTACAATGGGGGCACTGTTCCCGGTTGATGTAATTACCGGGCAGGAATTACCTCCGCCATTTGTAGTATAGTTTACCATCTCTACAAAACTTATATTGTGGAAATAATCATCACTGTTACTCTGTAAATTCTGACTTCCGCATATACCAGCATAAGCCTGTATTGTACTTCCACTTCCAGGTTCATAAGCTGTGCCAGCATTTCTGTTTCCGCCGCTGCAGGCACCTGCGTTTCCGTTAAAAGTATGGTTGCCTCCATATTGATGCCCCATTTCGTGAGCAACATAATCAATATAAAACGGATCGCCGATTGGATTAGGAAGCCCGGTAACACCCTGCGCTTTAAATCCGTTAACGCAAATAACTGCAAGGTATGCCACTCCGCCGCCGCCGGTACTAAATACATGTCCAATATCATAATTAGCAGACCCGATAACCGCATCAACATTTGCCTGGTTTTGTCCCAACATTTGACCGCCACTGAAATTAGAATAAGGATCGGTGTTTGGATTGGTATAAATTATAAGATCATTGTTTGCAACAAGAACCATTCTTACGGCAATTTCTCTTTCATAAACTCCGGTTACACGGTTAACGGCAGTTACAACTGCAGCCAAACCGGCTGCTACGCTACCGCCATGAAATATTGTATATTCCCCGGTTGCTGCACATGCAAGACGGTAAGTGCGCAGTTCATCTCCACTAAAAACAGCCGGACCATTAACAACTAACTCATTAAGCTCAAGTGCTATTTCTGATTCTAATCCCAGTACTTCGCACGAAGCGCTTAATTGATCTTCAGAGGGCACGAAATCTTTTTTATAATATGAAATGTAATGCTGATTATCTCCCATACTATAAGGATCTATGTAAACAGTTCCATTAACTGAAAAGATAATTGCATGGAATCCGACTGGGGTAATATCAAACCTGGCAGATGCTGTTGCGTCATCTATTCCTTGTCCCAGGTAGGTTTTAATACCGGGATATTTGTTTGCAAGTTCTTCTTCCATTACAAGCGATTCAACAAATTTGAAACGTGTAAATTCTCCGTTTGGTAAAGGCAAAGCTATAATAGTTGTTGAATTTATAACTTTAACCGTTTTTTCCGATGGAGCATTACTTAATGCAGATTGCATTGCTTGAAAATCCAGCTCAAGCGTTCTGTATGATTGAGGAATTATATAACGTTCGCCTGCGGTTTGAATTGTAGCTTCCTGAATGTCACTCCACAACTCCTCTGAAGAATTTTGTGCAAAGATGAAGTTGCAAAATAATGTTAATATTGCCGGAAGTATAAAATGATAGCTCATTAATAAAGTCTTTCTACCCATATTAATTTGATCTCCTTATAGTCAGTTGATTTTTGGATTGGTTATTTTTGTTGTTCGAAAATAGAAATAAAACTTTTACAAAACAATTTAACCTGCTTGTATCAACATTTAATAAAGACAGATTAAATCTGTCCAAAACAACATTCGTTAATAGTATAAAGACTGCTAATAATCTGTTTAGGATAGAATATTTCAAATAATAAGAACAATAAGAGTTAATATTATTTAATGCGCTGTGTGGAAGCAGGAATTCACGAAGTAACTTTTGATGCATCGAATCTTACCAGTAGCGTTTACTTCTACACTTTAATTTCAGATAGTTTTACACAGACTAATAAAATGATCCTCCTGCGTTAAACTACGGAGGATAAATCCTGATGAAATAAATTCTAGTACATTTCCATAAATTAAAAGATTAGCAGAGCCCCGTTAAATGCGGGGCTTTTTTTTATACTTTTATTATCTGAATTCTTCCTATCTTTAATGCTAATAATTATTTCACTATCAAAGGATTAAGACAATGTTTTTTAGATTACTTGTAAGTGTAGTATTATTAACAGGATTTTTGTTTGCTCAGGATGATTACAAACCCTGGATTAAAGGCGAACGCGAAAGACATTCAAAAATAATTGAACTATCAAAAATCCAATACCCGGGCGATACTAAGATCGATGTAACTTACTATGGATTGGATTTAACAGTAACTTCTTCACCACAATATTTAACAGGAAAGGTTACAGTTAATGCTAATGTAGATACCACATCACTCAACACAATTTTTCTTGATCTGCGCAATGCACTAAATGTTGATT
>JAZGGS010000403.1:0-5177 GCA_036480595.1 Ignavibacteriaceae bacterium | reverse complement strand
ATCTTTAACTGTTGTTAACACCGATTCCGTTGATTACATCCAGGGAATTTTACATATATCCATAACCGATTCTGCAACAGGGGAGTTCGTTGTCAATAACAGTTGGTTGGCACCTAATATTATCCGGGATTCCAGCGATTTTAATAAAAGTCTTATTGGAGCTATTGGTTTCGTTATTGGGGAAGGTGTATATTACTGTAAACTGAGTGGTGCCGATGCGCAAGATTCGTTAAAGACAAAAACAATAGATGGTTATTTAAGGATAAATCCTTTTTTAAAACTTTCTGCTTCAATGAGCGATTTGCAATTAGCTTCTAATATAATTCCGCAAAGTACTAACAAATCGTCAATCTTTTACAAAAATACTTACGAAGTAACACCAATGCCCACTGCAATATTTGGTGAAAACCAACCGGTATTGTTTTATTATACAGAATTATATAATCTTTCGGATGAGTCGGGAAGCAATAATCTTAGACTGAATCAATTAGTTTTTAACAGCAGGGACCAGTTAATTATAATTAAAAGTAAACAGATAGACAGGAAGATAGATTCGCGGGTAGAGGTTGGTACTTTGCATGCATATAAACTTCCTACCGATACTTATACACTAGTATGCACTTTAATTGACAGCACCGCAAATCAAGGTGTATCATCTTCTAAAAAATTCTTTGTATATAATCCCGGTGTTGCTTACGTAGATACATTCACTCAGCAAACTTCTAGTGTTCTCAGTACTGCATTCGGCGTAATGTCTGAAGAAGAATTAGACGACCTGTTTAGTAAATCAAGATATATTGCTACGCAAGCAGAAATAGATCAATATGACTTGCTGTCAAACGAAAATGGTAAAAGAGAGTTTATGTTTAATTATTGGGAATCCCGTAATAACGACCCGCTTAATTCAGAATCTTATTCATATCTTGCTTATGTTAAGAGAGTTAAAGAAAGCAATGCTAAGTACAAAGCCATGGGTAAAGAAGGTTGGAAAACCGATAGAGGAAGAATATATATTATGTACGGTGAGCCAAGCGAAATTGAACGTTTTCCAAATAAGCCTCAAACACGACCATACGAGATATGGAATTATTATGACATTGAAGGAGGAGTTTACTTTGTGTTTGGTGACATAACCGGGTTCTCAGATTACCAAGTGATTCATTCTACGAAGCGTGGAGAACTTCGTGATGAGAGCTGGGAAAGACGGATTACAGTAAGATAAGTCTCTGTTTTAACTTTTTAAAGTTTGATTGTTCAGCCCTGCGTGCAGGGCTTTTTTTTGCTTAATCTTCTTATAATAATTCCATTCAAATAATTTACCATTCTTTACTTATCTTTGTAAATTCTTAAGAGATAATTGAAATGAAAAACCGAATCGAGTATTTTGTATTTTTACTGTTCAGTATAATCTTCCGGATATTAGGATTAAAAACCTCCCGGAAACTCTCCGGTTTGCTTACTTTTATTTTCTATTATCTTGTTCCAATCAGGAAGGAAACGGTAATTGAAAATATAACAAACGCATTCCCCGAATATGATGAGAAGAAAATACAAAGCATTGCATACAACACTTACAAAAGTTTTTTAACTGCGTTTATTGAAATCCTTTACTTACCAAAAATTAGCAGGCAGGAATTAAAAGCTGCGGTTGACTGCCCTAATAAAGATCTAATAGAAACAAAATTCAAAGAAGAAAAAGGAGTAATCCTGCTATCAGCTCACTTTGGTAACTGGGAATATGTTGCTGCTTCGGTGGCATTACAGCTCAATATTCCTTTCTCGGTTGTAGTTAAACCTCAGCGAAATCCTTATGTTTCAGATTGGATGAATAATGTTAGAACCAGGTGGAACAATGATGTTGTTTCACTCGGTTTATCAATCAGAAAAATATACCAGACCCTTAAAGAAAAAAAAATTGTTGCCATGGTTGCAGATCAAAGAGGTCCGCAAGAGAGTATTAAAGTAGAATTTTTCGGAAGAAAAGTTTCAGTCCATATGGGTCCGGCAGCGCTGGCATTAAAAACCGGTTCACCAATACTTTACGGAATTCCTGTAAGGCAAAAAAATTATAGTTACAAAATAGTAATGCACGAAATAAGCAAGGATAATTTGCCTGAAGACGATGAAGAAAAAATTATTGAGCTAAGTCAGCGTCATACTGCATATCTCGAATCGTTTATAAGAGAACACCCTGAACAGTGGCTCTGGATGCATAAAAGGTGGAAGTATTGAATCATCATACAGAGAAAATATTAGTTATACAAACTGCATTTCCCGGAGACGCAATTCTTACTCTCCCGATGATTCAGCAATTGAAAAAGAGAAACGGAATTCTTTTTATTGATGTTATCTGCATTCCATCTACAAAAATAATTTTTGAAGCTTCGCCTTATATTAACTCGGTAATTGAACTTGATAAGAAGGGTAAGCATAAATCTTTATTTGCGTTATACAAATTTTCCAGGCAGTTAAGAAAAAATAATTATGATGCAGTATATTCACCCCACCGTTCGCTAAGAAGCGCTTTGATAACCCTGGAATTAAATGTAAAAGAAACTTATGGTTTTGATAACAGCACTCTTAAGTTTGCATACCGGCATACCGCTAAATATAATTTATCAGATCATGAAGTTAAAAGGAATCTTTTGCTGATTGGCGAAAATTATTCTGACGGGGGATGGAAAATCCTGCCTGAAATTTCTGTACTCGCAGAGGTTAGAAATAAAATAAATCATTTTATAAAAAATGAAATTAAAACTGAAAAAATAATTGCTGTTGCTCCTGGTTCTGTTTGGCAAACTAAAGTATATCCCGCTGAACATTATAAAAAGATAATAAACTATTTAACAGAAGATGGTTACACTATAATTATGATTGGGGGTGAAGCTGATAAAGAAATATGTGAACAAATTACAAGCAGTTTTAGTGATAAAGTATTAAATCTTGCCGGTAAGTTTTCATTAATAGAAACTGCAGAATTACTAAAGTATGTAAAATTATTAATTTCCAACGACAGCGCTCCAACGCATTTAGGAATGTGTGCGAATATTTCTGTTTTAGCAATTTATTGTTCCACCGTTCCCGGTTTTGGTTTTTACCCATACAATGAACAAAGTGAGTTCATCAGTTTTAATAATCTTGAATGCAAACCTTGTGGAATTCATGGTTACCGGCAATGCCCCATAGAAACATTTGATTGTGGATATAAGCTTCAGCCGGATACAGTAATAGAAAAAATTAAAAAGTTATTAGCTGCCAATGATTAACAACATTTTAGTAAATATAGATGAGGACCCGGTTGAAGCTGTTGAATTAGCTGCCGAATTATATTTGCAAGGAGAAATTTTTATTTACCCAACAGATACAATTTACGGTGTTGGTGCCAATCCGTTTAATAAAACAGCAGTTGATAAAATTAATAAACTAAAAAGCAGAACCGAAAAAAAACAATTCATTCTTTTAATAAACAATGTAGAAACTTTACTAAACTATGTTGAATTGAAAAATAAATTACACATGGATTTCCTAAACAGAATTTGGCCGGCGCCTGTTTCTGTAATCTTAAAATTGAATAATAAAACCAGCAGAAAGTTAAATGGGAAAACTGCTGCATTCAGAATACCTGGAAACCTTTTTTGCCAGGATCTTCTTAATCAAATAAAAGCGCCGCTAATTTCTACCAGTGTAAATAAAAATAATAAAAAACCACTTACCAACCACTTAAAAATTAAAGATGAATTTGAATCGGAAGTTAAAACCATCTTCTATACTAAAAACAAACTAGCCAGCGCTGCATCTACATTAATCAAATTAACTGGTAAAAATCCGGTTCTATTCAGAGAGGGTAAAATAAAATTTGTAGATTTGTTGCAAAAGTTCAGTTAACTTTATAATTAAGGATTTTATCAAACCGGATGATCCGCAAATGTCTTTATTAAAATATTTTAAAAATATTAAAAGCTTTTCAGTAGTAATCATACCCGATGATACTTCGCATTTATCTAAAGCCCGCAAATTTACACTGAAGAGTATATTAAGCATGGTTATACTCTATACTCTAATCGTGACGATTGCAGGTTATTACTTTTTGATTTTTACTGGAATTAGTGATCTTATCCTTCCCGGCAAATTTGGTTTTCGTAGTTCAGATCTTAAGAAAGTTGAACAGCTGGATGAACAAATTCGGTTCCTGGTAAGGGAATTGCAGAGTTTAAAATCAACAAATGAAAAGCTGAAGTATGCTTTGATTCTTGGTGATTCTGCTTATGTTGATTCGGTCACAATGCCACAGGATTCTTTAGTAAAGGATCAGGTATATAAGGTTGAAGGAAATCTTTTAAAAATATTTAAGAAGATCATTAATTCAGAAACTATAATTCAAACCGAGCCAATATCTCTTATTAAACCTTCAGACGGTTTTATTAGCCGGAAGTATGACGCAGGTAGAGGACATATGGGAATTGATATTGTGGTTAAAGAAGGAACCCCGGTTTATGCATCAGCAGGCGGGTTGATTGTTTTTTCAGATTACACACCAAATTTTGGCTACGTTGTTATAATTTCCCACAGTAATGACTATATTACAACATATAAACACTGTTCATCAGTATTAAAAAGAGAAAGAGATATTGTTGAACAGGGAGAGCTTATTGCTTTAAGTGGAAACAGCGGAACCCGCAGCTCAGGTCCGCATCTTCATTTTGAAATATGGAGAGACGGACAGGCAATTGATCCGGCAACAGTTTTATTAAATTATTAAATAAGGAGAATTTGTTTTGAAGAACAGACCTTTGAACGAAAGCACAGAAGACATTACAATAATTAGTAATGGTGTAAAACTAGAAGGGAAAATTACTAGTGGGGGCAGCATAAGAGTTGACGGCACTATCCGGGGAGATGTAATTAGCCAGGGGAACGTTACCGTAGGCGAACACGGTGACGTAAACGGTCAAATAAATGCAGCTATAATTGCTATCGGCGGAAGGGTAGTTGGTTCAGTAAATGCAAAAGAAAAGTTGGTTTTAGAATCTAAAGCAAATCTTAAAGGCGATTTATTTACTAAGATACTGGTAGTTGAAGCTGGTGCCAAGTTTGATGGAAAGAGTAATATGGGCGATGTTAAAGGTATCGGCAGCCCAAATACATCCTTTGTTAAAGATGAAAACAAACCCGGATAA
>JAZGGS010000402.1:0-6222 GCA_036480595.1 Ignavibacteriaceae bacterium | reverse complement strand
AAAGCTGCTAAAATGCTAAATATAAGCGAAAGAACACTTTACAGGAAGATTAAGGAATATAATATTCAGTAAATTTAGAGCATGGTAAAAAAAATATTTAAAAAGATTGCAAAACAAACCAAACTTATTTTCTTTTTCTTGTTCATAAGTTTTACAATGATTAAATTTATTGGTTGCTGTACATACTCATTTACCGGTGCATCAGTTCCGGAACACCTTAACAGCATTGCAATTCCAGGAGCGGAAGACAGAAGTGGTGCGGGTGTGCCGGGGTTAAGAGAGTTGCTCACTGAGGAAATAATTAATAAATTTATTGAAGATAATTCAATCCAGGTTGCTGAGCGCACTAAAGCAGATGCAATTCTTGAGTCTGTTATTGTTTCCTTCACCGATGCACCATCTATAGTCAGTGCCGGCGAAAATATTTCCTCGAGGAGAGTTACAATAACGGTAAAAGTTATTTACAAAGATTTAGTCGAGCGTATAACCATTTTCGATCAGAGTTTTTCTAATTATGGTGACTACGAACCGGCAGACATTGAAAATAAACGGGAACAGGCAATTGAGATAGCGCTCGATAAAATTTCCGAAGATATCTTGTTAGCTGTTGTTTCCGGATGGTGATGAACTAAAGGATTTTTAATATGGATGAAATTGTACTTGTTGGATATTTTGCTGCTCTGTCAATATTATTTGTTTTTGGACTTCATGGTTTTGTTATGCTCTTTTACCATAGAAAGTATAAAGAAGTTAAACATGAACCAAAACCAGATTTCGAATGTGATGCAAGTGTAACCATTCAACTTCCGCTTTATAACGAATTGTATGTAGTAGAACGGCTCATCGATACAATATGTAAAATTGATTACCCTAAAGATAAACTTGAGATACAGGTTTTAGATGATTCAACTGATGAAACAGTTAACATTACTGCTCGCGTAGTTGAAGAGAAACGCAAAGAAGGATTTGATATAAGTCATATTCAAAGGAAGAATAGGGAAGGTTTTAAAGCCGGTGCGCTTAAGGAAGGTTTAAAGATTGCAAAAGGTGAATATATTGCAATTTTTGATGCTGATTTTATCCCCCACAAAAATTTCTTAAAGAAAACCCTTTCATTTTTTACAGATAAAAACGTTGGGATGGTTCAAACAAGGTGGGAACATTTAAATAGTGATTACTCAATACTTACAAAAGCACAGGCCCTGGCATTAGACGGTCATTTTGTTATTGAACAAACTGTTAGAAATAAAGCCGGATTCTTTATAAACTTTAACGGAACCGGCGGAATTTGGCGAAAAGATTGTATTGAAGATGCAGGTAACTGGCATTCCGATACACTTACCGAAGATCTTGATTTAAGCTACCGCGCCCAGCTTAACGGTTGGAAATTCATCTTCTTAAAAGATTTTACCTCACCGGCAGAATTACCTTCGGAAATAAACGCTTTAAAAACCCAGCAGTTCAGATGGACGAAAGGCGCCATAGAAACTGCCAAGAAAATTTTACCGCAGCTCTGGAAATCGAAAGTACCTTTAAGAATTAAATTGCAAGGCACATTTCATCTCACTAACAATTTTGTATTTCCTTTTATACTCCTTGTTGCAATTTTAAATGTGCCGCTTGTGTTTATTAAAAACAGTGGTGGACACGAAGTTTACTTTGCAGTGATGTCCGTTTTTGTTCTTGCTTTTATAAGTTCATTTATGTTTTATTTATACTCACAAAAAGATATTCATCCCGATTGGAGAAAAAGAATAGTACTTTTCCCATTATTTATGGCTGGCAGTATGGGTTTTGCAATAAACAATTCGCGGGCTGTGTTCGAAGGTTTGATGAGCAGGAAAAGCGAATTTGTAAGAACTCCAAAATTTAAACTTGTTGGCGAAGGCGGATCGTGGATAGATAAAAAATATTTGAACAATAAACTGGGTCTTTCTGTTTTTGTAGAAATAATAATGTCAGTTTACTGTTTTATAGGTGTGGCTTCCAGCATCTATTTCATGGAAATTGCTGCGCTGCCGTTTCAGCTTCTTTTCTTTATCGGCTTTTCGTTTGTTTCTATTACTTCAATCAGGCATGCTTTTGCCAAGAGTAATTAAGTAAAAAATTGGAAAAATCTTCATCTCAAATATTTTCTGATAAAGTTAAACGTATTTACGAGTACAATAAAAAGTCTCCACTTTTTGTAAGAGCAGCATATTTGGAGATTGAAAACGATAATATTGATGACGCTGTTTTTATTCTGCGCCAGGGATTAAAATTATATCCCGAAAACCCTATCGCTATTCTTTTACTTGCAAGAGCAAATGCCTTGATGGGCAAAAAGGAACTTGCAGGCAAGCTTATTAAGAAGGGTAGTAACATTATTCACTCAAAGGAGACCTACAATTTTTATATGGAAGAACTGGTTACATTGGAAAAACAAGCAACTGTTTCCGGTTTACAAAAAAATAAAATATTTTTCAACGAGAATGCTGATAGCAATGAAGCTGATAATTTTGTTTTACCTGCAGGAAAAGAAAGTGAAGAAGATAAGCCGGAAGAAATCGAAGCGATTGAAAACAGGTTGGAACAGCTTGCCAAGACGATTGCTTCTGCAAAATTACCACCCCCCGGAGATGAAAAAAATATTGAAACCGGTTCACTCGATCGGCTTTCTGAAAATAACCTGATAGTTTCCGAGACACTCGCACAAATTTATGTTTCGCAGGGGCAGTATAATGAGGCAATTAAGGTTTTTAAAAATCTTATTAAAATGAAACCGGGTAAGACAGATCATTATTCTGAAAAGATTGAAGAGATCGAATCAAAATTTATCGTTTAATTACCTCAATTCTACAAAATAAAAACTAACTGATTACTATTCTTTTTTTAATGTATAATGGAAGATACAATTTCAGGTATTAAGCTTAGTAAAAGTTTCTATTGCAGGGATTTACTTACTGTGGCAAAGGAATTGCTTGGCAAGGTGCTGGTTAAGAAAAATCTTGAAAACCTGCTTGCTGTAAAAATTGTAGAAGTTGAAGCTTATGATGGAGAAATTGATAAAGCTGCTCACTCTTACGGCGGTAAAACCAAAAGGAACAAGGTAATGTTTAATGAAGGCGGATATTTTTATGTTTATTTAACTTACGGAGTTCATCATTGCTGCAATATTGTAACCGGGATTGAAGATAAAGGCACGGCAGTTTTAATTCGTGCAGTTGAACCACTTAAAGGTTTAGACGTGATGATAAAAAACAGGTTCGGCAGAAAATTAATAAACGATAAGGAAATTATTAATTTAACAAGTGGTCCTGGTAAAGTTTGTAAAGCTTTAGGAATAAATAAAAATCATTCCAGTATTGATTTAACCGGGGATAAAATATTTTTATTCGATCAGCCAAAAGTTAGAGCTTCTGAAATTGGAATATCAAAAAGAATTGGTATTACAAGATCAACAAACTATCCATGGCGGTTTTATATTAAAGAGAATCAATTCTTATCAAGAAAATGAAAGCACCAGTAAATTTACTTATTGTAAGAACAGATAGAATTGGTGACGTTGTTTTATCGCTGCCTCTTGCAGGCTTGGTAAAAAAGCATTTTCCGGAATGTAAAGTCACTTTCCTGGTGCGCGGGTATACTAAAACTCTTGTTGAAGAACATCCTTACATCGATGAGATAATTATTCTTAAAGCAGCAGACGGAAAAGTTTCTGTAAAAGAAAACATCAATAAATTAAAGAAAAAACACTTTGATGTTTCAATAATCGTCTATCCAACTTTTACCACTTCACTTATTTTATTCTTCGCAAAGATTGAAAAAAGAATTGGATCCGGTTACAGGTGGTATTCATTCCTTTTTAATAAAAGGGTTTATGAGCACAGAAAATATGCAGAAAAGCATGAGTTAGAATATAATGTTAATCTTCTTAAAGAGATTGATATAAAGGAAGAAGTCTTACCCGGCACTGTTAATTTTGATATCAGGATTAATAACAACAGCCAGGGTAAAATAAAATCATTACTTAAATCGGGAAACATTAATGATGATGATAAGCTGGTAATAATTCATCCCGGCAGTGGTGGCAGCTCTGTAGATCTTCCTACGGAAAAAATGATAGCGCTTACAAAAATGTTGAGCGAAGTTGATGCTCTTAAAATTATAATAACCGGCGATAGTTCAGAAAAAGAATTGTGCGATAAATTTATTGTAAAAGAAACGGTAATTAATTTGGCTGGAATACTTAATCTTTCTGAGTTAAAAGCGCTGTTAAACCGGGCTGATATTTTTATTTCCAATTCAACCGGACCTATACATATTGCTGCTGCTTTAGGAAAATTTATAGTGGGATTTTACCCAAAAATATTGGCGTGCTCACCGCAAAGATGGGGCCCATTTACTGATAAAAAAGCAATATTTTCCCCAACTATCGATTGCAATAACTGCACACGGGAACAATGTGAGAAATTGGACTGTATGAATAGTATTGATATTGGCAAAGTCTTTGCTAAAATTAAAAGTGAACTGAAAGTATAAAACTACGGAGTATAAAAATGTTAAATAGAAAAAGAAAATATATTTGGCTGTTACTGTTAGCTTTTTGCGCTTTAGCATTTGCAGAAGATAAACCGAAAAATGAGGACTTACGAAAGGTTGAGAACAAAGCATTCAAAGAAGGAGAAAAGCTGGTATATAACATCGATTACGGATTTATTACAGCCGGCATTGCTACGATGGAGATCCCAAGGATAAAAAGAATTTCAGGAAGGAATGCATACCATGTCAAATTCGAAGTTGCAACTGTTTCCAGCTTCGATTGGCTTTACAAGGTTAGAGATCGTTACGAAACTTACATAGATGTTGAAGGGCTTTTCCCATGGCGTTTCGAACAGCATATAAGAGAAGGCAGCTACTCAAGGGATTTTGCAGTTTTTTTTGATCAGCGAAAAGGGAAAGCAAAAACCAGTAAAGGTGAATACGAAATACCGATTTATGTTAACGATATTGTTTCTGCTTTGTACTATGCTCGCACTTTCGATTATTCGGATTTAAAAGTGAATGATAAATTTCATATGCAAAATTTTTACAAAGATAAAGTTTATGACCTGGATGTAATTTATCATGGCAAAGAAACCGTGGAAGTTCCATCGGGTAAATTCGATTGTATTGTTGTTGAACCTTTAGTTAAGGAAGGCGGATTGTTTAAACACGAAGGTGATATTATTGTATGGATGACTGATGATGATCTGAGACTGCCCATAAAAGTTAGAACTAAAATCATTATCGGTTATGTTGAAGCAAAATTAACAAGCTACGAAGGGCTGGCAGGTAAATTAGAATCAAAACATTAAAAAAATCAAGTCAAAATTTTAAAAGGAAGAGGCAAATGCTTCTTCCTTTTTTTATTGTTAAGTCTATAATTTCTTATCTTTAACTTCATTATAATTATCTACGTTTCTTTTATAAAAATTTAATGGATGAATTAAAAACTAATCCCGAAAAGGAAAAACAGGATCATTTAGAAAACAATAATGATTCTTACAGCAAACCGGATATTTACCCGTTAGTTCCTCCGATCGCTGCAGCGTTCCTTGGGCTTGTTGGCGGCTTTTTCCTTTACCAGATTATCGGCGGCACATTAACATTATTAATATTTGGTTTTGATCTGGAAGCTGCGCCGGTTAACGGTTTACGGTTGATGACTATGGCGGGACAAATACTCTTTATTCTTCTTCCTGCATTGCTCTTTGCAAAATTGATTTACGGAGATATCTCAAAAGTTATTAACATCAAAATTCCTAACTGGCGCGAAGTATTCTTATTTATTGCAGGAATAATTGTTTTAACACCGCTGCTTCAAAGTTATTTGTACATTCAAAATTTCTTTTTTGAAAAGTGGGCACTCGATTCTGAATTAATAAACTCAATAAAATCTTTGTTCGATTCTTTAAATGAACTTATTGAAAAAACTTTCGGAAATCTGCTTGCAGCAGACAACGTGCCCGAAATGATCCTGGTGGTTGTTATTATTGCTGTTGTTCCTGCTGTGTGCGAAGAAGTGATGTTCAGAGGTTATATACAGAGAAGTTTTGAGTATAAAATTTCGCCATTTAAAGCTGCCGCTGTTACAGCAATATTTTTTGGCTTCTATCATTTTAGTCCTTATGGAATATTGCCGCTCATTGCACTAGGATTATATTTTGGATTTGCAGCATATCTCAGCAAATCTCTTTTCAT
>JAZGGS010000401.1:0-5500 GCA_036480595.1 Ignavibacteriaceae bacterium | reverse complement strand
AACTGCCCGGTTGAGTGAAGAAACCGCGGACCATAACCGAGTGTTACTGTTGCCTGGTATTCGTTAATGATTTTTGATTAATAATGTAACAAGTAAAATTGGAAACAAAATGTGAGCTTAACGAATTCCTACAACCCGCTTCCCCATTTTGCTGTTTTGTTTTCTAAATTTATTTCCAATTCTTTATAAAGTTTGTTGTTTGTATCTCCATTTGGCAAAGAGCCAAAAGATAATACCTGTGTCGGACAGTTAACCACACACGCCGAGCATCTCACACATTCAACATCATTCATCGGAATACCTTTATTTGCAAAGTTCATCACATCAATTCCCATATGACAGACTTTTGTGCAGATGTTACAGGAAATACACTTCTTTTTCTCTGAAAAAATTCTGTATTTAGAAAAGCGATTATAAATATGCATAAGCGCAGCAAGCGGGCAGCCAAATCTACACCACACTCTTCCACTTAAAAAGAAATAAACACCAACACCAAGTACGCCCGCAAATATCACATCAATTCCTATGTAATAAAATTTGTGAATTACTTCGGTCATCTCACCAACTTTTTGATTGATGATCGGCACTTCAAAATTGTAAAGAACAGAGATCAGTTTTACGGCGGTAATAACAAAAGCAACCAGCAATGCCCATTGCCCAAAGTTCTCCCACTTTTTAGCTCTTGCACCATGCGGAGCCAGCGTTCTGTATTCATCACCTAGAGTTTCTGCTAGAGCACCGCAAGAACATATCCATCCGCAGTATGCACCCTTTCCCCATTTATATACAATAAGTGGAATGAAAACAAATGTTTGAAACAAACTGAACAGTAACCAGAAAGTTGTAATGTTTGAATTATATAAGTTGTTAAAGTTTAACGGCCAGGCAAGTATAAAACCGTATGAGCGCCAGTAACTTTCTTTTGGAAAGATTTGCGAAATAATAAAACCCTCACTTCCGCCAAGAAGCCCGGCTTTACCAAGCGCAGGAAAAACAAACTCCGGTAATATGAAAAGCGGTAATGCCTGAATTAAGATCAGAGCCCATGTTTGCCTTATAATGTAACCGGTTGGTTTCATTTTCATTCTTCTTAAACCGAAGATGAAGATAGTAAGTGAATAAAGACCTGTATACCAGAACGATTGTGATTTACCTAAAAGGTTTACACCAAAATATCTTCCACCAAAAAATATAATCGTAAAAAAGAGTGCAACCAAAATGAAGTAAGAATACTTAAATGTTTTCCAATCAAAAGAGAATGTTTTATAATTTTCTTTAATGAATTTTACCAACAGGTAGATGCCCAGCAGAACTGCACCTACAAAACATAAGTATGCTATTGGTGCATTAATATATTTTGTAACACTCCATATTTTTATTTGATCAGAGAATAATGTTGAAACAAAAACTCCCGGGAGAGTCAAAAACTTTCCCCAAAATTCTGCAGTAAAGATATAACCAAAAACATCGGTAAAAGAATCTACTTTACCAAACATATCTTTATAAAAATGAGCACTGCTTTTGCCGAAGTAAATTATTCCTGAAACAAGAATTAAAAGCAAGAGCTGAAGTTTGGTATTCAGCGAAAGTTCTCCTTCCATTTTAATTCTGCTGCGTTTAAAAAAATCGATTGGAAGCTCTCTCCCAATCATCGTGAAGATCATCGTGTTATCTAATTCAGATTCTTTACCTTCTTCATCAATAATCAAAACGGAATTTTCTTTTATCTCTTTTAGATTTGTTTCCATTAGTAAAATCAGTTTACCTTGCTGAACAAGCTGTTTAAGCTTTTCAACATTTCCTTTTTTGGGTCTTGCAAAGGAGGATTTCCGGTAAGAAAGTTTAACTGAATTGGCATATTCTGCAGTTGCAATTGCTGTTTCAAGAGCAGAATCACCTCCGCCTACAATAAGCACATCGTGTCCTGAAGCATCTGCCGGATCAAATAAACGATTATAAACTTTAGAAAGATTTTCTCCCGGAACATTAAGCATTCTTGCATTTCCGGATTTACCAATTGCAAGCACAACTCTTAGCGCTTTATAATTTTCCTTTTTTGTTATTAACTCAAAATGATCGCCCCTGTTATCAATCCTTTCTACCATCACTCCTTCCTCAATAGAAAGATCAATGCCGGTTAACTGGTTTTCCAATTCTTCCAGTAACGATTCCTTTGTGCCGTCATTTATTTTTAAAGCAGATTGCTGATCATAATCCGCCGGCTCAGCAAAGATTGGTTTACCTTTTGGAAAGTTTACAATGGTATTAAACTTTTGTGCAGATTCAATTATAGTAAATTTTAAGTGTTGATTAGCAGCTTCTATTCCTGCTGATATTCCTGCGGGTCCTGCACCAATAATAACCAGGTCATAAATCTCCCGGTCATTGCCATCACTTTTTCTTTTTTGAAAATCAGGATCATCTGTAATTGTATTAATAATTTTTTTGCCGCTTTCTGCAGCAAGTTTAAGAAGAGGAATTCCAGTAAGATCTCCAACAATGTAAATTCCTTTAACCGATGTTTCCCCATTCTCATCTATCACAGGATAGCGTTCTACTTCACCTACAGGTACATCCTTCTGCAGCCAGTTAAAATATTTGGAAATAATTGCAGCCATGTTAAGTTAGAAAAGTAATAAGATATTTTATTAATACTATAATATGTTTTTAATTGTTTAAAATAGTTTGTTATAATAGAGTAGTCAATCATAAATTCTTTAATCTTTAAAACTGTAATATTTCTTACATTCTTATGATGAATGTTCAGAAAATAATTTACTTGCTGATTATTGTGTGGAGTGTGCTTGCCGGTTACTTTGCTTTTTCAGATCTGCAGATCTCAAACTCAATTGTTAATCCAAATGCAGGATGGGCTGTTTTTCTGGAAAGGTATGGTGAACTTCCTGGTTTATTGATTATCATCCTGGGGATATTTCTTTATTCCCAAAAGCTGAATTACAATTCAAAAATTGAAATACTAATTGTAAGAATGGTTTTAGTCTTAGGCGAAACAGTAACTCTTACTTATTTCATGTTCGTTGTTCTGCAAAATGTTGCCGGCAGCCAATCATTCTTTATTAGTTTCTACAAATTTATTGCTTCCTTAAGCTTGGTCGTTTCAATCTTACTAGTTTTTACAGTAAAGATTTGGAAACTTCAAGTAAGTGATTTAACACACGGCTTCTCAAAAATAGTTGTAGGGATGGCGTTCATTGGTTATTTAATCTGCATACAACTTGTTAAAATATTTTGGGGTAGAGTACGATTCAGAGATCTGGATGCACTCTATTCAAATTTTACAAGCTGGTACATTCCAAACGGAATAACAGGAGATCAATCTTTTCCCTCAGGTCATGCCGCAATGGCGTGGATGCTGTTGCCATTGATCGTTTTTCTTCCGAAGAAAAACAATATTATAAAATTTATTTCCGCGGGATTAATAGCAGCATGGGGAATTGCTGTACCTCTAAGCAGGGTAGTAACCGGCGCACACTACGCTTCCGATGTGCTTTTCGGTTCTTTTATAATGATAATTTCATTTCTTGTGCTGGCTAAAAAACACCTTTCCGGCAAATCGTAATATTTTATTCCACGGCACTAACAGGGATTCTATAATTATTTATGAATGGAGAAATATATTGTAAACCGAGCTTATGATAAACAGTTTTAGGTATTCCAATATCTGCAAGAATTATATCGCCGCATTTACCTGGAAGCAAGCCGGTTTTGGGAAGTGCAAGAGTTAGCGTTTTGTCAGCTTTTATAAATTCACCCGGATTCTTACCTGTTGTCGCTAATATTCCCGTAGGGATATCTAATGAAACTACAGGAATATTTACATTATTTATAAAGTTGATCATCTCCAGCACTATTCCTCCAGGAGATGATTTTAGCGAGTAGCCAATTAATGCATCAACTACTACATCCGATTTACTCCCCGCAATTTTATTAAACGGAACAACTGTTCCCCCTGCCGCTCTGAAAATCTTTAACTGGTAAGCAGGAACTTCCTGTAACTTATTTTCGTTTGAGAGAACCAAGCTTGGGTCATATCCATGATTCAACAGGTGTCTTCCTGCGCAAATTCCTCCACCGCCATTGCCGCCTGTTCCCGCAAATATTAAAATCCTTTTACCTAATGATTTGCTTTGTAATAGTTTAATAATTTCTAAAGCAAGATTCATCCCGGCATTTTCCATCATCTGAAATAAATTTGGTCCTGTTTCCTCAACAGCTATCCTATCTACTTCCACCATCTGCTCTTTTGTAACTGCAGGAATAATTATTCCATCTTCACTAATAAATTGTTTGATCATTTATGCTTTATAGATTATTACTCACCAAGCCAATTTCATTTAAACATTTTTTTATTCGTTCAAATGTTTTATAAATATTATTATCCAGCCCGATTGAAATCCTTACAAGTCCTTCGCTTAATCCTATTCTTCCCTGTTCATCTTTCGGAATTTCGGAAGAAGTACTATGACCGGGTGAACTAAATAAGGTTTTAAAATAACCCAGGCTAACAGCAAGGTACCCCACCTTTTCATCCTGCATTTTTTTCATAAACTTATCAGCAGTTTGCTCATCACCTAAATCAACAGCAAGCATACCGCCATAACCAAAACCTTCATTCATCAAATTGTTAATGAGTTTATTGCCATTGTGATGAGTTAATCCCGGGTAAAAAACTTTACAACCAAGCTTCTGTAAATTTTCTGCTATGAACAATGCATTTTCGCTATGTTTCTTTATCCTGATGTGAAGCGTGTGCAAATTTTTAAGTATGCTAGCAGCCCTGTAACTATCCAGCACAGGTCCCAGCAGCATTGCAGCCCCGGAATTAATATCCATCAGTTCATTTATAAAATCATTCGTTGAACAAACACAGCCGGCAACGCAGTCGCTCGTTCCATTTATAAATTTAGTTAAACTATGAATAACAATATCAGCACCCAGTTGAATTGGCGATAGCAGGATAGGGCTGAAGGTATTATCAACCATCAGTTTTAAGTCGTTTGCGTGTGCCAGTTTGCTAAGTTCCGGTATATCGGCAATTTCCAAAAGCGGGTTACTAATAGTTTCACAATAGATGATTTTGGTTTTACTGCTTACAGCGCTTTTAACTGCATTAAGATCCTGGATATTTACGAACTTAACATTTATACCTAACTTCGGTAGGAAGTTTTTAAACAATGCATAAGTTCCGCCGTAAATTGTTCTGCCAGAAATTACTTCATCACCGGTTTTACAGGTTTGCAAAATAGTTGATGAAATTGCTGCCATACCGGATGAAGTTACTATTGCCGCTTCGCTATCTTCCAGCTGTGCTAAAGCATCGGCTAAGTTTTTATTTGTTGGATTCCAATGGCGGGAATATAAAAAGCATCCTTCAATCTCATGATCGAACAGGTCCTTCATCTTTTGCGGGCTTAAAAAAGTGTATGTGGATGAATCTGTAATTGAAGGATTGACCCCGCCGTACTCACCAAATACAAGG
>JAZGGS010000400.1:0-5066 GCA_036480595.1 Ignavibacteriaceae bacterium | reverse complement strand
GCATCAGGATTTTCTTCAAAGAAGCGATGGTAATCCTCAATCTCTTCTTCTAATTTACTTTTTGCTTCATCGAGGGATGAATAATTAAGTGGAAGATTATCAGGTCCAATTACAGTATTAACAAATCCCTTTGGCATAGGTCTGCTGCTCATCAAAAATTTTTTAAGCGTTGGTAATTTATCGGGTGGATTATTACATTCTAATTTTAATTTTCCGTTACCCATTTTTACTGCAAGAATTAAGTGTTCCACCATATGCTGCGCACTCATTTTTCCCCAGAGTGAATTTTGATTTGACTTAAGTAAGTTTATTTTTGCACTAAATTTATTATTCATAATTATTCCTGATAATTAATAGAGTAATGTTTTTTACCTGGTATTGTTAATGTACTTAAATTTAAAATAAAATGGGAAAAGTAAGATAGCTAACAAATCGAATACAGGGATTATTATATTATAATAAAGTAAATAAAATTTTTTTATTGATCGTTGTTAAAAGTAATTACAGGTTTTATTGCTTACAACCGGTCATCCTAATTTGTATTCAGCTTAATTTATCTATTCAGATAAATGGTAATATTTATATTTTATCCGTTAAATGATGTTAAGATTATATGTTTAAGCAACTATCCCTTTTAGTTTTACTTCTATCTGTTTATACAGAAATTTGTTTTCCCCAGGAAAATGAAATTATTCATAGAGTTTTTTTAACAAGTAACCTGGTTGATGTTTCTGATATAGATGCATTTAATGCAAAGGTTGAAGAGATTTTGTTGGGATTTAGTGAGCCATATACATTTATAGTAAACGGCGATCTTGTATCCGGGAAGCCGGGAGAAAGTATTACAGATACTAATTTTCCTTTTAAAAAATTCTTAGAAAAGTTTAAAGATATAAAAGGAAAGATCATTATAATTCCGGGCGATAGGGATTGGGGTGATTCCGGGGATAACGGATGGAAGGAAGTTAAAAAATTAGAAAAGTTTATTAAATCATTAAACTATCCGAACGTTTCCTGGGCAATAAAGGATGGCTGCCCGGGACCAAAAACTTTTGAGTTTGGTGACCACCTGGTTTTAATTACGTTAAATACACAATGGTGGAATCATCCTTTCGATAAACCCTTACCCGCTACAGGTGAATGTAAAATTGCCACTACTGATGATTTCAAAGAGGAGATTGAAGATATCATAAATGAAAATCCGACTAAAAACTTATTAATTGCCGGGCATTATCCTATTGTTTCATACGGTGAGTATGGAGGACAACTACCTTTTTACAAACACATTTTTCCTTTAACTGATTTATCAAGCGGCTTATTTTTACCACTTCCTTTTGTCGGCAGTTTTTACCCTGCTTTCCGTGAATCGATTGGAAATGAAAAAGATATAGTAAATGAACGATTCGGTGAAATCAGAAATCACCTGCAGAACATAATTACACAATTCAGGTCGATAATTTATTTAAGCGGGCATGAAAAAAATCAGCAGATCATCGAAATGTCAGGCAACTATTTTATCAATAGCGGTGCACCGGAAACAGCTTCATTTTCAGGCAGCGGCGAAGGTACAATTTTATCGGAAAAAGAACCGGGTATAATCGAAATAGTCTATTATTCAAATGGTAAGGTAATATCAAAACTACATAAGTTTAATATTGATAAGGATATTAGCATACACGAGCAGGCATTACTTATTTCTGCATGTGAGGATGTTGAAGATAGCACGCCCATAAATTATTGTCTTTGTCCCTGCCGTGATATGAAACCTCCCAAAGAAAAAATGGAGAGAAAATACACTGAAAAGACAAAAGTTGTTGCCGGATCTGAATATGAAGCAGGTGGTTTTAAAAGATTTTTTGTTGGTGATCATTATAGAGATGACTGGACTGCAGAAATTGAAGTTCCTTATCTAGATCTGGATACAACCTTCGGTGGATTGATCCCGCTAAAAAGGGGTGGTGGAAGACAAACGAAATCGTTAAAATTTATTGGTGCTAACGGAATTAGATACACCTTTAGATCTGTAAATAAGGATCCTGTTAAAGCTTTGGATTTTGAATTGAGAGAAACCCTGATTGCAGATATTGTAAGAGACCAAACTACCACTCAACATCCTTATGGTGCTTTGGTTGCAGATATCTTATTAAATGAATTAGGTATTATCCATGCACACCCTAAATTATACAGACTTCCGGATGATGAGAAACTTGGTCCTTACCAGCTCGATTTTGGAAATATGCTTGGTATGCTGGAAGAACATCCTGCTAATCCTAAGAAAGGTAAAACGGGTTACCTGGGCGCTAATAAAATTTTGCGCAGCCACAAACTTTTCAGGGTGCTTTACAATGACCACGACAACTCGGTTGATACAAAGAATTTTGCAGTAGCACGTTCCTTCGATATTCTTGTGGGAGATTGGGGTAAACATGATGATAATTGGAAATGGATTGGATTTCAATCAGGTAAGAAAACTATCTATAAACCTATGCCTAGAGATAGAGATCATGTATTTTCGCGGTGGGATGGTGTTCTGCCATGGATTGCAGATAGAGAATGGGCAAAAGAGAGCGGGGAAAATTTTGATTATGAAATTACCGGACTGAGAAGTTTAATGTTCCAGGGGCGTCACCTCGATCGTTTTATTGCATCAAATTTATCAAAACAGGATTGGCTGGACGCAGCTCATTTTGTTCAGCAGCAAATAAGTGATGAAATAATTGAAAAAGCTGTAAGAAACCTTCCAAAGGAGTCATTCGAAATATCAGGAGATGAAATTGAGGAAAAACTAAAAGTACGCATAAAAAATTTAGATAAATACGTACTGGAATATTATCAAATGATTGCATCAGAAGTTGATGTAGTTGGTTCGAATAAGAGGGAATACTTTGAAGCTATAAGAAAAAGTGACGGTACAGTTGATATTAATGTTTATAATGTTAATGATGATAATTCAAAAGGTACGAACTTACTTTACAAAAGAACATTTTATCCTGATGAAACAGATGATATAAGGTTATTTGGGCTTGGCGGTAAAGATGTCTTTTATCTTTCAGGTGAGTCAGATGAATCTATCCAGATTAGAATTATCGGTGGTCCGGGCGCTGATATCATTACTGATAACTCCAGTGGCTCTTCCACACTTGTTTATGAAAAAAGTAAGAAAGGAAAAATTGAAAAAGGAGCAAATACTGAAGTAATTACTGTAAAGAATAAGGAACTTTATAACTATAACCGCACTGCATTTAAATACAGCACATATTTTCCTTTGCCTTACATCTTTTTTAATTCTGATGATGGCTTGATTTTTAGTTTGGGTGTGGACTTTACCTTTCACGTTTTTAATAAAAAGGAATTCGGCTCTAAGCATGGTTTAAGATTTACAGGAACTACTTCGGGAAGTATCTCCTTAACTTATTCAGGCAGATTTCATCAATTTATTGATGATCTTGATTTGCTGCTTGACGGATTTTACAGCAACCCGGTTAGGTTCACATATTTTTACGGTTCCGGAAATGAATCAGAAAATTCTTCTAACCAGGATTATTATAAAACACAATATAACTCCAAGGGTATTTCAGCAGGATTGATATTTGATTTTTGGCAAAAGAGCAGCTTATCCTTGCAGATTAAATATGAAAATAATGAAACTGCAATGAACACAGAAGGAACTATTTTTGAAGGGGGAAACATTTTTGGGACCGGTAAAATAAATTTGGTTGATGCTGCACTTAATCTTGAGGTAGATTTTAGAAACCATTCAACATTTCCTACTTCAGGCACAAGATTTTTTGCTAAGTTTAACAACAGCGTAATTACCAATTCAGGCGGAAAAGATTTTTGGCAATATTCCATGTTTGCCGAAGGTTTTCTTTCCTTCAGAACCCTGTTCCCTTTTACTTTTGGTTTAAGATTAGGGGGTGGTGATAGCCACGGAGAGGTTCCATTTTATAAACAGTTATCGCTTGGGCAAAACACATTCCTTAAAGGTTATAGGAACAACCGTTTTTCGGGTGAATCAATGTTGTTTTTTCAATCAGTGCTAAGAATTAATCTGCTTGGTATTAATGGTGCGCCGGTTCCGCTGCAGATTGGTTTGCTTGGATTCTTTAATTCGGGAAGGATATTTCAAACAGGTGAACAGTCTGATAAATGGCACAATGGTTACGGCTTTGGTATTTTTATTATACCACTAAGAGAAGATTATACTATTCAAACAACGTTCGGTTTTTCTGAAGAGGAATCATTATTAATTCAGTTTGGAATAGGCGGTGCTTTATAACCGTATTTGTTTTTTGTAGTTGAGTAATGGATTTAAGATAGTTGATTTCAAAATTATTATAGTTTTGAAAATTAATTTGAGCAGTTAAAGTTGGTAGATAATAATTGAAAATTACTTCAGTCCTAATTTCTTTCCTTGTTTCAACATTTTAATAGATTCTTCTATTCTTTTTTCTATAGTTTTTTCTCTCTTTGCAGTAGCAATCCATCCAATATAATGCTTCCTGTAAGAAGGAGAAAGTTTTTCAAAATTTTCTTTCGCCTTTTTACTTTGCTTCAATGCTTTTTCAAAATCGGTTGGCATGTTAAATGATATATCCGGTCTCACATCTTCATACCACTTACCTGATTTCTTAGCTGCTTTTATTTTCTCAAGCCCGTATTCAGTCATCCTTCCATCTTTAACTACTTTTTTAACACGTTTCTTATTTGATTCAGACCAAACGCTTTTATTTTTACGGGGAGTGAATTTACGCACATACCTCTCATCATCAATCTTTTTAATGATGCTGTCTATCCACCCGAAACAAAGAGCTTCCTCAACTGCTGCTTCATAATCAATTGAAGGTTTACCTGTTTCTTTTTTGTAAAAGATAAGCCATACTTCTTCCACTTTATTGTGGTTTTTGGTTAGCCACTTTCTCCATTCATCACTGGTTTTTACATAAAGTCGCTTCATTAATTTCGTTCTAAGTTTTTCTGCAATCAATTGTAACAAAAGGAACAGTTAAGATGACCTCACCATTTTCTTTTGCAACGCTGTTAAGTTTATTTTCCACTTGTTCAAA
>JAZGGS010000399.1:0-4936 GCA_036480595.1 Ignavibacteriaceae bacterium | reverse complement strand
CGAGCTTTGGTAAGTAAGTATCGATGGCATGATGCGGAAAACCTGCAAGCGCAACGTGCGAAGCAGCTCCATTTGCTCTTTTGGTAAGAGTAATCCCAAGCACTTTGGAAGCAGTTTTTGCATCTTCTTCAAAAGTTTCAAAGAAATCGCCAACACGAAAAAGGAGAATCGTATCAGGATTTGCTTCCTTTATCTTAAAATACTGAGTCATTAATGGAGTTTGCTGCATAGAACCTTTCAATTTAGACGAACAAAATACCGTTAAGATGGAAGATATTCAATTCGTAATTTTATTGGGTTATATTTCTATAATATAAAATAGTATTTACAAATATTTTCCAGGATTCCTTTTACTGAGAGAAGCATTGCAAACACCATCTTTTTTAATATATTTGCCACTCAAATATCCTGTATCTTCTCTTAATCTGAACCGGTTTTAATCAATTCTGTTACAAATAAACAGATAAAATTACTTTAAGGAGTTTAATGAAAAAAATAGGAGTACTATTCGGGCAGGAAAACACATTTCCCGAAGCATTTGTTGAGCGGGTTAATTCCAAAAATGTTGATGGGATTACTGCTGAATTTGTTAAAATAGATAAAGTTGTGCAAGGCGAGCCCTGCGGTTACGATGTTATTATAGATCGCATTTCACAGGATGTTCCGTTCTACAGATCATTCCTTAAAAATGCTGCAGTTAGCGGTACGGCAGTAATTAACAATCCTTTCTGGTGGAGTGCCGATGAAAAGTTTTTTAACAATGCTCTTATGACTAAGATGAATGTTGCAGTACCTAAAACAGTTCTGCTTCCATCAAATGTTCAGCCGGATGATACTGATTCCAATTCATTCAGAAATTTATCTTACCCGATGAATTGGGAATCAATTTTTAAATACATTGGATTCCCTGCATTCTTTAAACCATTTGCAGGCGGTGGATGGAAAAATGTGTACCGACTGGAAAATAAAGATGATTTCTTCAAAGCATATAACGAAACCGGGCAGCTTGTTATGATGCTTCAGGAAGAGATAAAGTTTACTGATTATTTCCGGTGTTACTGCCTTGATAGAACGAATGTTCATATAATGAAGTATGATCCTAAACAGCCGCATCATTTAAGATATACTCGTGATCAAAAACCAATAGAAAAAAAATTACTGGTTAAGCTAACCGAAGCAGTTATGGCAATTAACTATTTACTTGGTTATGATTTTAACACTGTTGAACTTGCTATGAGGGGTGGTGCTCCTTATGCAATTGATTTTTGTAATCCGGCACCGGATGCTGAACTGCAGTCTGTTGGAGAAGAAAATTTTGAATGGATTGTTGAAGCTGCTGCAAATATGGCAATAAATAGAGCCGAAAATCATAAGAAGGGACAGAATAATTTAACCTGGGGAAAATTCGTTACTCAGTTTGCTAACAATAAACCTTTAACAAAATAGTTCGAGGAATAATAATATGACTGAACCGGGATTGTTCACACTTGGTGTAGAAGAGGAGTTTCAGATAGTTGATCCTGAAACCCGGGAACTGCGTTCTCATGTTCAGCAAATACTTGAAGATGGTAAACTAATTCTTGCAGAACATGTTAAACAGGAAATGCATCAATCCGTTGTGGAAATCGGGACAGATATTTGCAGTGATATCCATGATGCTCGAAAGCAGGTAATAGATTTAAGAACCAAGCTAGCTAATCTTGCAAAAAAGAACGGGCTGGTTATTGCAGCAGCCGGCACTCATCCTATCTCTCACTGGAAAGATCAAAAAATTACCGATCACCCGCGATACAAGGAAATCATTACAGATATGCAGCAGATTGCAAGGGCTAACCTTATTTTCGGGTTACACGTTCATGTTGGAGTTGAAGACCGGGAAACTGCTTTACATATTATGAATGCAGCACGATATTTTCTTCCACATATTTTTGCTCTTTCCACTAATTCACCATTTTGGCTGGGAAGAAATACCGGTTTAAAATCGTACAGGAGTAAAGTGTTCGATCGTTTCCCACGGACAGGCATTCCCGATTATTTTAGCAGTATTTCTGAGTATGATAACTTTGTAAACCTGCTTATTAAAACCGGCTGTATAGATGATGCTAAAAAAATATGGTGGGATATACGCGTACATCCAACTTTTAAAACTCTCGAATTCAGAGTTTGCGATTTGCCTATGCGGGTAGATGAAACAATTTGCCTCGCTGCAATTATGCAGGCAGTTGTTGCAAAGCTGCACAAACTTATTAAACAAAATCTTGGCTTCCGGCTTTACCGCAGAGCATTAATTGCAGAAAACAAATGGCGTGCTGCAAGGTACGGCATCCATAGCAGGTTAATAGATTTTGGTAAGAAAGAAGAAGTTGAATTCAAATCACTTGTTGGCGAGCTATTGGAATTTGTGGATGATGTAGTTGATGAGCTTGGTTCACGCAAAGAAATTGAATATGTATGGAAAATATTGGAAAACGGAACCGGCGCAGACAGGCAGCTTGATATTTGGAAACAATCCAGTGATATTAAAAACGTAGTTGATTATATAATTGAACAAACTCACATTGGATTAGAATAATCATTAAAAGGAAGTAATGAAAATTATACGATGGTAAAAACTGGAATAAAAATAGCAACTATCGATCTTTATAATAACGAACGCAACGAAGGAATGCGCTGCATCCGCGAGATTGCTAATGATGCAATAAACAAAAACAGCAACGTGGAAATCAGTTACTCTGTTTTCGATACCAGGTTCAAATGTGAAATACCAGGAATGGATAATGATATATTCATTTCATCCGGCGGACCAGGCAGTCCTTTTGAAGGAGAAGGAACAAAATGGGAGAAAGATTATTTCAATCTTCTTGATAAAATTTTTACCTATAACCAGAATAACCCGGATAAGAAAAAGTATATTTTCTTTATCTGCCATTCTTTCCAGATGATGGCAAGATTTTTTAAGCTGGGTTTAGTTAACAAAAGATATTCAAAATCTTTTGGTGTAATGCCTTTTAATTTAACAGATGAAGGAATGGAAGATCTTATCTTCAAAGGTTTGCCAAATACTTTCTACGCTGCTGATATAAGGCAGTACCAGGTAATTGAACCGGATGATAAAATCTTTAACGATCTGGATGCTAAAGTTCTTTCCTACGAAGCATTTGAAGAAAACAAAAAATACCCGCCTGCATTGGCTGCCGTAAGAATTTCAGATGAGATTGCCGGCACACAGTTTCACCCTGAAGCTGATACTGAAAGTATGCTCTATCATTTTAAGCAGGATGAACGTAAAAAGTATGTTGTTGAAAAATATGGCGAAGAGAAATTCCACGAAATGATAACACTCCTGGAAGATCATGCTGTTATAAAGCTTACCCGCAAAACAGTTATCCCTTCATTTATTAATAACGCAATTGAGCAACTTAGCTCTGTATTAAACTGTTATGATTCCTGAACTTAGAGAAAAATTTAACGCAGAGTTTAAGCAGGAAGTTTACGAACAGTTCCTGGAAGATGTAAATACTTCATTAAAGTATCCTACCGATTTCAGAGTGTCAGAAACTCCCATCTTCTTATCGGAAGATTTTAACAATAAACTTTTAGCTGCTTGCAGCCAAGTATGCGAACAGATTCAGAGCAATGAGTTTAAAAATAAGTCTAATGGTGCAATACCACCTCATTTGATTGTTCCAAACGAAGATGAACACACCCAGTTTTTCCAGTTGGATTTTGCAATCTGTAAAAGTGGTGACGGAACATTCTATCCAAAGTTAATTGAGTTACAGGGATTCCCTTCATTGTACGGTTTTCAATCATTTATAAATGAAAGAATAAGAAAGTATTTTGACATTCCTGAAAACTTCAGCAGCTATTTTAGCGGGCTAAAAGGAGAAACATACCGGGATGTGTTTAAGAGAATTATCCTTGGCAGCAGCGATCCGGAAAATGTAATACTGCTTGAGATTGATCCGGCAAAACAAAAAACAAGAATTGATTTTGCAGCAACCGAAAAACTGACAGGTATCCATTTAGTTTGTATTACTGATATTATTAAGAAAGGGAAAAAACTTTTTTACAAAAAAGATGGGATTGAAATTCCTATAGAAAGAATTTACAACCGGGTTATTTTTGATGAGTTGAACAGGAAAGAGATCGACTTTAATTTCGATTTTAGATACGAACTTGATGTTAAATGGCTCGCTCATCCAAACTGGTTTTTCAAGATCAGTAAATACTCACTCCCATCTTTAAAAGGAAAGTACGTTCCTAAATGTTATTTCCTTAACGAACTGGATGAATATCCGGATGAACTGGAAAATTATGTTCTAAAACCTCTCTTTTCATTTGCCGGTCTTGGTGTTGAGATTGATCTTACCAAAGAAATGATCAATTCAATTGATGACCCCGAGAATTATATCCTGCAGGAAAAAGTTGAATATGCTCCTTTAATTAAAACTCCCGATGGTTATTCCAAGGTTGAAATAAGAATGATGTTTTTATGGGATGATAAACCGCAGTTGGTAAACAACCTTGTACGAATGAGCAAAGGGAAAATGATTGGAGTGGATTATAACAAAAATAAAAGCTGGGTTGGTTCAACCATAGCATTTCATCCTTAGTTGCATTTCCTTAATCAAATAATTCTTTTTCATTTTATTATATTGTGATTAAAATCGTTCTGGTTTTTTCACTAAATCTGTACAATAAATTACGTAATTGTTGTGATGACAAAATTTGATTTTCACATTTCGAAAGCTGCCCGGCAAAAGTATGATTTTGCTCAATCTCTTTTTTCTATTACCGGTAACCTGGTAATAGCTAATTTCAACCAGGCACGGTTGCTTTCAGATAAAATTAATCAAAAAAGAAAATCCGGTGATTCAAGTAATCAACTTGTGACACCGGGGGAGCTTAACGCCCTTGGACTTTTGCACGAGGT
>JAZGGS010000398.1:0-7046 GCA_036480595.1 Ignavibacteriaceae bacterium | reverse complement strand
AGCAAGTAATATTACTTATAAACTTCCTAAGGAATGCCTTTGGCAAAGAAAATGATTATAATGCGAGTTTCCTGATACATTTGAACAAATATTTAAAATTCCGCCGCAGGCGGACAGGTATAAACAGATGAAAAAGCTTATTATAGAAGATGATGTAAGAAAAATAGTGAAGGAGGGGAGAAACGTAATTGTAATTGGCAAAGATGCAGTTGTTACACCGCTTGCTCTGGATATGATTCGCACAAACAGGATGACCGTTGTTGAAAAGGAACCAGCCGGAAATATTTTAACTTTTGGTGAGCAGAATACAACTTCAGGTAGCAGAAGAATTTCTATAGGAAGCGATCATACCGGTTTTAAGATGAAGAATATTCTTATAAAATATTTGGGTGAGCGTGGCTTCCAGTTAAATGATGAAGGTACGTTTGATGAAAAATCATGCGACTACCCGGACTTTGCCAAAGCAGTTGCACTTAAAGTAGCTACCGGTAATGCTGACTTTGGAATAATATTAGACGCCACTGGAATTCCATCTTCTATAACAGCAAATAAAATTAAAGGTATAAGAGCTGCCACCTGTTACAATGCCTTTTCTGCTAAGAGTGCCCGCGAGCATAACGATGCAAATGTTTTGGTGCTTGGTGCAAAATCACTCGGTGAAGAAACAATTAAAACCATTATAGAAGTATGGTTTTCAACAAATTTTGCCGGTGGTAGGCATCAGCGGCGGCTGGATATAATCACTTCAATTGAAAATGAAAAAGATTAAAAGCCGTTGAATTAAGCATATACGGTTGTTTTGATATTGTTTCAATAAATATTATGTTTCTTGCCGGAATTAAAAGATTTTAGAAAATATATTTTATTAAATACCTGCCAAGGGCACATCGTTAAATTTACATTTTGCACTTATTGAATTATTTATTCAAGGTATACGTTTGCTTTTAGTACAAGCACCTGTTAAAGAAACAATAGAACTCGACCATAGTATTTTTCTGCTTAAAGTTCATTCCCCGGAAATAACTTCTATTATTAAGCCGGGTCAGTTCCTCAACATCAGGGTTACCGATAAACCATACCCGTTGCTCCGCAGACCTTTCAGCGCTTGCGATGTTGATGGAAAGCATCTTATGCTTATGTTTAATGTTATGGGCGAAGGAACCAGCATATTGGCACACAAACCTAAAGGTGCGCCTGTTGATATACTTGGACCGCTGGGTAATGGTTTCAATTTGGATGATGATTACGATACCGCTGTTGTAGTTGGCGGCGGAATGGGTGCGGCTCCTTTCCCTTTTCTTCAAAGAGAGCTTAAAGGTAAAAAAGAAATTTTAACTTTTATTGGCGGAAGAACTCATAAAGACATAATCACTTACGGTATGGAGAATCTTCATACTGCAACCGATGATGGCTCTGAAGGACTTAAAGGAAATGTAATTGATCTGCTTAATGAAAACCTGGATGTTCTGAAATCTAAAAAAATAAAAATATTTGCTTGCGGTCCTGCGCCAATGTTTAGGGGATTAAAGGATTTTTGTCACGAGCACAATGTCAATTGCGAAGTATCAACTGAGTGCGCTATGGCTTGCGGTTTTGGTCTCTGCCAGGGCTGCCCGATAGAATCAGCCGTAGATAAAGGTAAATATTATTTAGTTTGTAAAGATGGACCTGTATTTAATATTAACGATGTTATGATATGAGCGAAGTAGATCTATCAGTAAAAATAGGATCGCTGGAATTAAAAAATCCAGTAATGCTTGCTTCAGGCACTGTGGGATATGGAAATGAAATTTCTGAATTCACAGATTTAAATAAGCTTGGTGGAATCGTTACAAAATCACTTAGCTTAAAACCGCGCAAAGGCAACCCGCCGCAAAGAATAGTTGAAACACCGGCTGGAATGCTAAACGCAATTGGTCTGGCCAACGTTGGTGTTGAAGCTTTTATAAAAGATAAAATTCCTTTCCTTAAACAGTACGATGTTCCTTTAATTTGCAACATTGCTGCAAGTACTGTTGAAGAATATGTTGAGTGTGTTAAGATCTTAAAAGATGAAGAAGTTATTAAGGCATTTGAAATTAATGTTTCGTGTCCCAATGTTAATGAGGGGGGACTTATTTTTGGTAATGATGTAAAATCAGTTGCCAGGATAACTGAACTGGTTCGTGCAGAAACTACCAAGCCGCTCATTATAAAACTTTCCCCAAATGTTTCAAAGATTTCTGATTTTGCAAAAGCTGCTAAAGAGGGCGGAGCAGATGCAGTATCAGCAATAAACACACTTGTAGGAACCTCGTTTAATATTTTTACACGTAAACCAAAAATGCATAACATTACGGGTGGTTTATCGGGCCCAGCTATTAAGCCGGTAGCGCTTGCACAAGTTTTGGAAATTTCCCGGAGTGTTGATATTCCGATTATCGGCATCGGCGGAATAATGGATTGGAAGGATGTAGTTGAATTTATTATTGCCGGTGCAACAGCTATTCAGATTGGAACATTGAATTTTATCGATCCTTCAGCTTCCGGAAAAATAATTAAACAACTTGAGAACTATTGTTTGAAGATGGAATTTGATAAACTAACAGACTTAACAGCATCATATAATATAGATTAAGAATGGATACCGCTTCATCTTTTAAAAAACTTTTTGATCTTCATAACTTTGGTGTAAAGCTTGGTTTAGACAATACGATTAAGTTTCTTGAGTATTTAGGTAACCCGCAAAAGTTACTTAAAACTATTCACATTGCTGGATCGAATGGAAAGGGAAGTACCGCTTGCTTCATATCAGGTATTCTGCAGGACAGCGGTTACAGAACCGGCTTGTACACCTCGCCTCATTTTGTAAAGTTTAATGAGCGGGTGGTTATAAATGGGATACAGGTTAATGATGAATTTATATCTGATTTTTTAACTGAACACGAAGCTTATATTGATGAACATCAATTAACATTTTTTGAAGTTACCACTGCACTTGCATTTAAATATTTTAGCGAAGAAGATATTGATGTGTGTGTCATCGAAACTGGGTTAGGCGGAAGGTTGGATGCTACTAATGTTCTTTCTCCTTTAGCAGTTGTGATTACTTCTATTAGTTATGAGCATACAAATATACTTGGCGAAAGACTAGAACAGATAGCCGCTGAAAAAGCTGCAATCATTAAACCTGGTGTAAAAGTTTTTACCGGTAAGTTACCCCTGGAAGCTGAAAGAGTAGTTCAGGAAAAATGTGATAAAGAAGATTGCAAACTTTTTAAGATAACAGATTTTGTAGATGAGAAAGAGAATAAACTTAGTTTGATGAACAACGTAATTAACCTTGACGAAATTAAGATACCTGTGAAAGGTAGTTATCAAAAATATAATGCTTCTTTAGCAGCACTGGTAGTTTCTAATTCTTTTCCGCATATAAACCAAGAGCAAATAATTAAAGGGATTGAGAATACAGTTATAAATACAGGTCTGCAAGGCAGGTATGAGTATTTCCATAAAAACCCGACAATTATTTTTGATGCTGCGCATAATCCTGAAGGAGTTGAGAATTTTATTTCAGAATTTAAAAATGAATATGATAGTTATAGAAAAAGAGTGCTCCTTTTTGGTGCCATGCAAGATAAAGCGATAGGAACAATGTTAAAGGAGTTGAGCACCTGTTTTGATGAAATACATATTACAGAAATTGATTACGAACGTTCTGCAAAAGTTGATGCGATAAATACTGAATGCCAGAGACTGGGAATTGATGTAGTTATAGAGAGAGAACCGGTAGAATTTGTAACAAGTTTTTTAAATAAACAACCCGGGGAATGCCTTGTAGTGTTAGGCAGTATTCACCTGCTCGGCAATATTAAAGCGGGTATGACGATAAATATTACTTGACATTTTTTATTATTAAGCTTATGTTTCGATATACCTCTTATTCCTTTCATCAAATAAGCAAAAAAATTAAGAAGTTAATTATTACCGCATAATCCGTATCAGGTTAAAAAAGACCAGGATAGAATAATTCATAATAAAATTTTTTTATTTAGTAACCGCTATTAATAATTTAGGACTAATACCATGCCAATGGACATTTCTACACTGAAATCAAAAAAAATTGTTGAACTTAACGAATTAGCTGAGAACCTTAAAATAGAGGGTTACAGCGATTTTCGTAAGCAAGAACTAATCTTCAAAATTCTTGAAGCTCAAACTGCAAAAGATGGGCTCACTTTTTCCAAGGGGGTACTTGAAGTATTGCCCGATGGTTATGGTTTCCTGCGCTCATCAGATTATAACTATTTACCTTCACCCGATGATATTTATGTTTCCCCTTCACAGATCAAAAAGTTCAGCTTAAGAACCGGTGATTTTGTAAGCGGGCAAGTAAGACCTCCTAAAGAAGGCGAAAGATTTTTTGCACTGCTTAGAGTTGAAGCAGTTAACGGGCTCGCGCCGGAAGGTATAAGGGGAAGAACATTATTTGATAATCTTATTCCCGTTTATCCAACTAAAAAAATACCACTGGAATCTGCACCTGGTGAATACTCTATGAGAATTATAGATATGCTTGCACCTATTGGGAAAGGGCAGAGAGGTCTTATTGTTTCTCCTCCTAAAAGTGGAAAAACAATTTTGCTACAAAAACTTGCTAACTCTATTTCAAGGAACCAGCCAGACGTCAAACTAATAGTCCTGCTTATTGATGAGAGACCAGAAGAAGTAACAGATATGGAAAGATCGGTACAGGGAGATGTTATAAGTTCAACTTTTGATGAACCGCCTGAACGACATGTGCAGGTTGCAGATATGGTGATCGAAAAAGCAAAAAGGTTGGTTGAGGCAAAGGAAGACGTCGTCATTCTGCTTGATAGTATTACAAGGTTGGCAAGAGCTCATAATATTGTTGTTCCACATAGCGGTAGAATTCTTTCCGGTGGTGTTGATTCCAACGCATTACATAAACCTAAAAGGTTCTTTGGAGCAGCAAGGAACACTGAAGATGGAGGCAGCTTAACCATTATAGCTACCGCACTTATTGATACTGGCAGCAGGATGGACGATGTTATCTTTGAAGAGTTTAAAGGAACCGGTAACATGGAATTGGTTCTGAACCGTGATTTAAGTGACAGAAGGGTCTACCCGGCAATTGATGTAAACAGGTCTGGAACAAGAAGAGAAGACTTGCTTATGAAAGAAGATGATCTTGCCAAGGTCTGGATTCTTAGAAAAATTCTTAGTGACTTTAACCCGATTGAAGCAATGAACTTTCTGCTTGATAAGATAAGAGGTACAAGAAACAATAAAGACTTCTTAAATAATATGAACAGCTAACAAAGTTGTTTATCTTTATTGAATAAATGTGTAATAGTACCAGGGAAAGTAGTACCTTATCTATAGCATTGATATATTGAATTATCTGCATAATATTTCTCTAAAAAAAAGATAACTTTGTGAAGAAAACAGTATTACTCTCGCTGCTTATTATAGCTACATTACATTCACAGCCAAAGCATAAAAAACCGGAGTGGGGGCACCGTTCAAATGGTCCTGCATTCAACTCACAGGTTTTAGTTATTCCTGCACCCGATAGTTCAAACTTTTTATATTACACTTACAGAATTCCTTACAACAGGTTAGTTTTTGTAAGATCCGGAAAAGACTATAGTGCAAATTTAAGAGTGATAGTCGAAGTAACCGACAGCAGCTCCGAACTGCTTGAACGCAATACAAGAGAGAGCAAAGTAGTAGTTGATGATTATGATCTTACAAATTCAAATTCTCATTACCTACAAGGATTCTTAAAGTTTAATGTTCATGGTAGCTTCTATCGGCTTACTCCCGTTATTACCGATTTGAATTCACAAAGAGAAATTCCGCTTAAACCGGAAGAAATATTCTTAACTAGTTTTAAAGAAGCGCAAATTTACAACCCAATTGTAATAAATTCCGGCGATTATTATTGCAGCGAACAAAAAGTACTGATAATATCTAACTTCGGCGGCAGCATTCCATTCAGTCCTGAAAGTTATGATTTACTTATTCCGGTAAAAGATCTGGAAACAGAAAAACTATTTGTAACAATAACAAACAGAACCGATACACTCTTCAGCGGTGTCATTAATAGTTACTTCGATTCCGAACTAAACATCTATGATTGCGATTCTAGGATTGTAATTACAGAAGATGAAAATTTAACTGTTACAAGAAATTTTAAATTACTTGGAATTAATGAAAACCTGGATGAAGGACCGATTGTAATTATTGTTAGTAAAAGCAGTGAAGAAGTTGATACAGAATTTAAACGAATTGTGTTTTGGGCAGATAAACCTTTTTCGCTAAGAGATCCTGAAATTGCAATAGAGTTACTTGAATTTATTGAGAGTGAGCAGGTGATTGCAAATATGCTTGATAAAGATGAAGAGGAATATCCGGAAGTCTTAAAAGAGTATTGGGCACAATACGATCCATCGCCTGAAACTGTTTTCAACCCGATAATGCAGGAATATTATTCAAGAATTGATTACGCAGGAAAAGAATTTGCTCCAATCGGAAATAAAAATGGAATTGCTACAGATAGAGGTCGGATATATATCCGTTTTGGGAAACCGGATAAAATTGAACGGACTTCTAATGAACAGGGTAACGTAGTTGAAACATGGATTTACTCAAAGAAGGATATGAAATTTGTATTTGTAGATAAAAAAGGTACAGGAAGTTTTACTTTGATAGAGGGATGATGAACAGGTTTGTTATTACTTGTGGTGATATAAATGGTATAGGACCTGAAATTGCAGTTAAATCTCTTAACCGGTTAATCCACCATAGGAAAAAAAATAAATATTACTTTATTTGCCCGCAAAACATTTTTCAAAAAACTATTGAACAGGTTAAACCTGAATTCGATTTTGATATTTTATCTTCCAACAAAGCGGAGAAATCATCATCACAAGTTTCCATTATCAAATTACCTGATTGCAGAGAGAAGACCGGCTGTTTTACAAAGTCTTCAGGTTTAGCTGCATATCAGGCATTACAAACATCCTTCTCATTTCTTAAAT
>JAZGGS010000397.1:0-2157 GCA_036480595.1 Ignavibacteriaceae bacterium | reverse complement strand
TGAACGGCACACAAGCTCAAATTTTCCCTTATCCCGCTCGCGAAAAAGAACTTCTCATCAAATCAAATCAAAAATGCAGGAACCTTTTGATCCATCCGGATTAATGCGATCTATGCCTGAATTGGGCCAACTCTTTTTGCTTAATTTAGTAAGAGATTTGGGACGTTCTCCGGTTATTCGGTTATTGAGAGGGGAAGGGCGGATAATAATCCGCACCTACTATGATAAAAATAATCCATAAAAATAGAGAAGGTCCCCTGGCCGACTCACCTCAGTTAAAACGGTTTGAAATGTCTTATCAGTATCGGAAGTAACGTTAAAGAGGAGGTTAAAGCAATTAACATTGCCAGACTTGTTAAAAGACCAAAGGTAATACTGGGTATAAAATTAGATAACGAGAGAATAGAAAATCCAAAAATAATGGTGATAGCAGTATAGTAAAGTGCTTTTCCTATACTTTCATGGCAACGATACATGGTGTTTAAGTAATTCGAGTCTTTTTTAAACTCGTGTTTGAATCTGTGAATATAATGGATCGTATTATCCACGGCAATCCCCATGCTTATGGCGACGATTGTTATTGTCATCATATCGAGCGAAATACCGCTTATACCCATAAAACCTAGAATTATAAAACAAGATATGATATTGGGAATGATAGCAATCAGGGAAATTTTTAAAGAACCAAATAAAAATAGAAACATTATCATTAAAGCTAAAATTGTATAACCAATAGATTTTATTTGAGAACTGTAAAGACTTTGAAGCATGTTGTTGTATAAAACCATTAAATTTGTAAGATGAATTTGTTCTTTTCCACGTATAAAGTTTCTTTTTAAGTCATTATGGATTTGTTTCAGAAATTGATTTCTTTTAAGACCTTTTTCAGAATCTTTGATGTTTACTGTCAACCTTGCCTGATTATCCTGAACAGAAATATAAGGCCTTAGAATGATGTCCTTTATATCTTCGGACAATTTCTTAATTACAATTTTTAATTCATAATCATCCAACTCTTTTCCATCGTTGATTTGAGTCATAACATCGAAATATGATTTAAACGAAAGTACTTTTCCAGTATAGAGTTGTTTATCTATATATTCATGGATTTTACTTATTAAATCTATTTTTTCTTCAGTGTACCAGTATATATCACTTTCTTCATCTTCGTCATCAAACTCAGGATCATATTCTTCTTCCTCCTCTTTTTCAAAATCTATGATAATATCTAAAGGTGTTGTGCCACCAAAATTTTGATCATGATAGTTCATTCCCTGATAAATCTCGGTTGATTTTTTAAAATAATCAATAAAACTGTTTTCAACCTCTAGTTGAAATATTCCTATCATGGTTATGAAAGCAACCAGACAACTTATAAGTACAACGGTTTTTGAAAATCTTTCAGAAATTTTCGCTAAAACCAGGGTGATTGAAAAATGCGGACGTTCCTTTCTAATGTAAATTTTTCTTTGAAATAATAAAAAACATGATGGGAGGAAAAGAAAGGTTATTAAAAAAGAAATGCAAAGGCCTATAGACATCATCCAGCCAAAATTGACAACCGGAAGAATGTCAGAAAAAATCAAGGAACTAAAACCCGCGATTGTAGTCAGTGATGTATAAAGACAAGGTTTAAAAATCGTATGAACAGTTTCTATAATTAAATCTCTGTAATCAGCCTCTGGTTTTTCTTTTAACAATTCATTAAACCTGACTACTATATGGATTGCTATTGCCATTGTAAAAATCAACTGGAGGGAGATGAAGTTTGCTGAAACCACTGTCACTCGAATTCCTGATAGCCCTAAGTATCCCATCATGGTAATTACTGAAAAAACACTGCATAATATCGGCAAAATAATCCATTGAACACTTCTGAAAATGATTCCCAAAATAATAATGAAAAAGATAAAAATGCCTGTTCCAAAAATTGTCAGGTCATTTTTTATAAATGAAATCATATCACTTCCAATCATTGCAACACCACCAAGAAATATTTTAGCGTGGGAGCGATATTTGTTAAGTATGTTTCTTATCTTTGCAACAGCCAATTGCTCTCTTTTTCTTTTTAGATCATGAATAATTGTTAGCTTACTTTTGATTTTTTCCAATTCAGTTTCTTCAAGTGGAGTGAGTTCTCCTTTAAGTTTCTTTTCA
>JAZGGS010000396.1:0-3467 GCA_036480595.1 Ignavibacteriaceae bacterium | reverse complement strand
CTTTACCATTAGAAAAAGATATTTATAACACAAAAATAAAATTAATAGGCAAGTATTATAAGTAAAGTGCCTAACACGCAACTCAAAGCAACCGCCTATTTTATTTGGCGATTTTTAGATTTTGTGAAATGGTGATTTGTTTGAGTTTATAATAAGTGTGGTTAATTAACATAGTCTAAAATAAATTTGGCTTGCACTTAAAATGCTGTCATTGTTTTTCTTGGCAGCGCTTTAGTTGTATCGCCGTTATATTAATTTCAAAATTAAGCAAGTGATCTAGGAAATTTATTTATAAAAAATGTTACTATAATGTTATTATAAGTTTGGTAAACATAAATAAATCAATACGTTACAAGGTTTATGATCAATTTAAAATAAAAAAACCCTCCTGCAATGGAGGGTTTTTTATTAAACTATTTAAGTAAAAAAGTTAAGCGGAATAAACACTTACAAAGCGCCTATCGCCTCGTTTAACTTCAAACTTAACAAAGCCGTCTGCAACCGCAAATAGAGTATCATCGCCGCCTCTTTTAACATTAGTGCCAGGATGAAATTTCGTTCCGCGCTGTCTTACAAGTATATTACCTGAAACAACTTTCTCTCCGCCAAATCTTTTAATTCCAAGATATTGCGCATTACTGTCTCTTCCGTTCCTGGATGAACCCTGACCTTTTTTATGAGCCATAATTTTCCTCTTTAAGCAATCTTTGTTATTTCAATTCTTGTTAATTGCTGCTTGTGTCCTTGTTTCTTCTTGTAGCCTTTTCTTCTTTTTTTCTTGAAGATGATAACCTTATCATCCTTAAGGTGTTCCAATACTTTAGCAGTTACCTTTGCACCTTTAACGGATGGTTTACCAATCTTAACTTTTTTATCATCGCTAAGAATTAAAACTGAATCGAAAGTTACCTCGGTATCAAGTTCATTTTTTAAACGCGGCACATAATACTTTGTATTTTCAGCTACTTTAAATTGTTGTCCTAAAATATCTACAACAGCAAACATTTAATCCTCTATCTTTCTAAAATTCAAGCTACAAATGTATATAAATTAGTGTTTTAAGTCAATTCTGTTAAAAGAATCTTTTTCGCAAAAAAAGGAAGTATAATCACTTTTTAAGTTTAAATGAAAACTCGCTACCTTTATTAACACCACTCTTTACAAACTAGGTTGAAACGTGAGCTTCAAGAATGCGTTTTACAATTGTCAATCCCAGCCCTGTACCACCAACAGAATGCGAGCGCATTTTATCCACCCTCTAAAATCTCTCAAATATTCTCTCCGGATCTTCTGTGGGAATTCAAATCCCTGTATTTATTTGATAATCTTCCCGTATAGTATTTCTTCTTTAACCAGCACTTCAACTTTACCTTTTTCTGTATATTTAATTGCATTCTGCAAAAGGTATGTTTTAAGATTCTTCAAAACTCGTAAATTTATAACCAACGCCTTTAACAGTTTCTATCAAACCGGCGCTCTCGCCAAGTTTTTCCCTTATCTTCCTGATATGCACATCCACGGTGCGAGGCACAACATAGACATCCACTCCCCAAACGGATTTAAGCAGATCATTCCTGGTAAAAACCTTCCCGGGATTTTCTGCAAGAAAGTGAAGTAATTGAAACTCTTTACGCGGTAATATTTTTGTCTTACCGCTTACCGTAATAATAAATTTATCAAGATCAATTGAAATAGACCCGGCTTTTGTTACCCTGGGTGCTGCTTTTTTCTTCTGCACCTTACCGGTTTTACGCAGGTTGCTTATAACACGGTCTATTAATTTTTTAGGAGAGATCGGCTTCTGTATATAAGCGCTTGCACCGATTTTTAAGCGCTTAATTTTGTCTACTTCCCCGGCTTTGGCAGTTAGAAAAATAATTGGAAGATCTTCATATTCAGGATTAGCTTTTATCTTTTTGCATACTTCAAATCCGTTCATTCCATCCATCATAATATCCAGGATGATCAGGTCGGGATTTTGTTTTACTTTATTAAGTGCTTCAATTCCGTTGTAACCTACCAGCACTTCAAAGTTATGCTGTTCAAGGTTGTATTTTAAAAACTCAACAATATCAGGTTCATCATCAACTAGTAAAATCTTTTTCATTATTAAAATCTAACTAATTTTTAATTCCTGGTTTTTCTCAGCAGACTTATACATTGTTCCAATTATTTTCATCCTTTGCAGGGCTTCCTCACCGGAAGAATAAACAGGATTTATACCTCTTACCGCCCCGATAAAACTTTTTAATTCATTCAGGTATGATTTTTTAAATAACGTAGAAGAGTTTTCTGTAAACGAAGGTTTCAAATCGATATATTCTTCTCCAACTCTTTTATATAATTTTAAAGGATTGGTGGATAGACTTCCCTTCGAACCGAAAACAGTTATTGAAAATAGATCTTTCTCAACAGCAAGGGACCAGCTTGCTTCGAGATTGATGACTTCCGAACTTTCGCATCTTATCAATGATACGGATGTGTCCTCAAGATTTTTTGTATGCTGATAGTAATTTTGAGTGGAAACCGATTTTACAGTTGGATAATCAAGCAGCCAGAGAGCAATATCAAGCAACGGCATTCCCAGGTCAAGAATAACGCCGCCGCCGGCTTCGTTCTTTTTAGAAAACCATTTTTCCGTGCTGCTCTGCCTGCGTATCCAATTGCATCTTATATAAAAAGGTTCACCTATCTCACCGGCATTAATCAAAGTCCTGAAAAGCATAAGATCGGGTCTGTAACGAAGATTCATTCCAACCATTAATTTCCGCTCATTCTTAACAGCGGTATCAACAATAGATTTAGCTTCATCGAAGGAGCGGGCAATTGGCTTTTCAACCAGTACATCCTTTTTTGAATTTAAAGAGTCAATTGCAACCTGTTTATGAAGCCCGGTTGGGGTTGCTATAATAACAGCTTCAGCGTCACTTTCAATTAGAAGCTCTTTATAGTCTTTAAACCTGTTTGGGATGTTAAACTTGTCGGCAACGGCATTAAGTCTGCTTTTATTTGGTTCAGCAACAGCAGTTACTTCAGCATCATTAATTTTTAGAAGGTTGGGAAGATGAACAAGCTGTGCAACATGACCAAGCCCGATTACAGCAACTTTAGTTTTATTCATTAAACTGCAACCTCTTGCCTGATCCTTTTATCCCCGCAAAATACTTTAACTTTAGAAACAATTCCATCCGGATCAATACCTAACTGATGGTGCAATTCCTGCTGTGTTCCATGGTCAACAAACCCATCAGGTAAACCAATTCGCAAAATATCGTTTTTATAATTCTTATCAGTAAAATATTCTATAATCCCGCTTCCAAAACCACCCGGCAAATTATTTTCTTCGAGAGTTACTATTTTGGTATGACGATTTGCTATATCATCCAGACATTCTGTATCAAGTGGTTTTGCAAATCGCATATTTATCACTTCACATTTTACGCCTTCCTCTTCTAATTTAGCTGCTG
>JAZGGS010000395.1:0-3589 GCA_036480595.1 Ignavibacteriaceae bacterium | reverse complement strand
CTTGAAATTAATAATGAGCCGGTTTATAGCTGGGAAGCGCTTACCACCCAAATGTACGTTAACACTTTAGGTGAAGACCTTAGCATACTGGTAAAACGAAACGGTGAAACAATTAACATTCCCGTGGCACGGGAAAAAATTCCTGATTTCGAGACAAAAGGCGAATTTTTTATAAGGGACAATCTTAAACCTGCTGTAATAGATGTGCTGCCCGATTCTCCCGCAAAAGAAGCAGGCATATTACCAGGTGATATTTTCCTTTCAATTAATAATTTATCACTAGCGAGTTCAAAGCAATTAATAAAAGTTGTTTCTGCAAATATCGGCAACCAGCTTCCGCTGGTAGTGTTAAGAAACAAAGACACACTTAACATTGCTGTAACACCTGGCAGTAATGGGATGATTGGTATTTCTATCGGCGAAATTTATATGGCAGAAGTTAATTTCCAGACTCACGGTTTCTTTGAATCCTTCTACTATGCAGGGGCTGATATTGCAAACATTACAACCCTTACATTCAGTGTTGCTAAAAAGGTGTTTGCAGGTGAAATTGAATTTGGCAAGGCATTTGGCGGACCCGTAAAGATTGCACAGCTTGCTGCCAAAACTGCCGATGTAGGAATTGAAAGCTTTCTCTATTTCCTTGCAATACTAAGTTTAAGTCTTGCACTAATAAACATTATGCCCTTCCCTGTATTAGATGGCGGACATTTACTTGTAATTATAATTGAAACCGTTTTCAGAAGAGAGATACCGGTTAAAATTAAAATTGCTATCCAGAACACCGGGCTTATAATTCTTTTGCTCTTTATGGCATTCATCATTTACAACGATATACTTTCGCTTTAACATTTAACGGGTGCGGTTCACTCTTAAATGAGCCGCACTTTTCTTTTAATAAACCCGTCCATCACTTTTTAAAACCTTTAATGTAAAAATTTCCTTTCTGCTTCTGTTAGCTTTTTAGTTTTGGACTCAGAAACTAAAAGCCGGCAATGTTCCGGCTTATTTTATCTTGAGCAATTTTAAGTTTATATTTGATGAAAGCAGAACAGAAAGATCTAATTAGTTATAATTCCCGCATTCAACCGGCAGCAAGGAAGATGAATAGTATAAACAAGAAAAAAGTTTACTGGATAAGTCAAATTACCGGGTGGACTGCGTTTGTACTTTTAAACATTATTGTAATTGCTTTTATCGAGGAGATGACCTGGCAAAGAGTGGTAATTTGGGTTTATCTTGGTTTTGCCGGTATAAGTTTCACTCATATTTTAAGGGGAGTGATAATCAACCGCAACTGGCTAACTCTTCCATTAAAAAAATTAATCCCGCGTGTTCTTCTATCAAGTTTTATAACCGGAACTCTTATCTACTCTTTTGCTTTTATGGCAGGTTATCTCTCCGGTGCAACAGTGCACAAGGAATACACTGCAATAGCCCCGGTTGCCGGGATAATAAACCTGACAAGTGTTTCCCTCTTCTGGCTGCTTATCTATTTTTCAATTAATTATTTTGAAAACTATAAAAAGAAAGAGATCGAATCGCTTATTTGGGAAGCTGCAGTAACGGATTATGAACTTAAAACATTAAAGTCGCAGCTTAATCCTCATTTTATGTTTAACGCAATGAACAGCATAAGGGCATTAATTGAAGAAGAGCCGGAATCGGCAAAATCGGCATTAACAAAACTTTCAAACATTCTCCGTTACTCTTTACAAATGGAAAAAATGGAAAAAGTTTCGCTTGAAGATGAGATTGAAATAGTAAAAAACTACCTTGACCTTGAAAGTATAAGATTTGAAGAACGGTTGAAATATAAAATCAATATTGAAAATGGTTCATCTAAAATTGAGATACCGCCGATGATGATCCAAACGCTTGTAGAAAACGGGATAAAGCATGGTATATCAAAAATCCCCGGGGGCGGCACAATTTCAATTGCAACAAGAGTTAATAACTCTAAGCTTTACCTGGAAATAAGAAACAGTGGTAAAATAAACCAAAATGATTTGAAAAACTCTAACGGCTTTGGTGTTAATAATACAAAGCATCGTTTAAATTTACTCTTTGGAGAAGAGGCAAAATTTTCACTTCAGAATGAAGATGAAAAAAATGTTATAGCAAAATTAGAAATTCCAGCAGGAGGTACTAATCAATGAAAGCTTTAATAATAGATGATGAAAGATTGGCTCGCACCGAGCTTAAAAGATTGTTGAACCCATTTAAAGATATTAAAGTTGTTGGCGAGGCGGTAAATGCCGACGATGCCATAGAGAAGATCGATCAGCTAAAACCGGATCTTCTATTTTTGGATATCCAGATGCCGGGTAAATCCGGGTTTGAATTGCTTGGAGAACTGGATACGGTTCCTACAGTTATCTTTACAACCGCCTATGATGAATATGCTTTGAAAGCATTTGAATATAATGCGCTCGATTATCTTCTTAAACCAATAGAACCGAAACGGCTGGAAGAGACTATAACTAAACTGGTTGAGAAGAGCCGTAAAAAAAGTGTAGCAGAGTCTGATAGACCAATATTTTCAGAATCGGACCAGGTTTTTGTTAAGGATGGAGAGCGTTGCTGGTTTGTAAAACTGGAAAAAGTTCGCCTGTTTGAGTCGGAAGGAAACTACGTCCGTATTTATTTTGAAAATAACAAACCGCTTATTTTACGTACATTAAATTATCTTGATGAGCGGCTGGATAGTAAAACATTCTTCCGTGCAAACAGGAAACATATTGTTAACCTTAAATGGATCGATACAATTGAGCCATGGTTAAATGGCGGTTTACTGGTAAAATTTAAAGACGGTCAGAAGGTGGAAGTTTCCCGGAGACAGGCAATTAAGTTTAAAGATATGCTGAGTTTGTAATTTTTTTATTGTCTTTCCGGACTGGATCCGGAATCTCAACAAAGAAAATTTATATTTGGAAGATTCTGAAACAAGCTTAGAATGAAACCATGTATAATTGGTCTAGTTAAACAACTCCCACGATAGACCAAATCTTATATTTATTTCCGGCATCGGGTAATATGGGGTGATAAAATACTGGTTATCGAACAAGTTTTCCCATACAAAATAAACAATTGCAAGTTCCTGTATTTCTCCAGTCAATATAAAATCAATTTTATTTGATGGCTCAACCTCAACAATTCCCCACTCGCCACTGTATGATTTGATCTTACCGGTATAGTAAAAAGTGAAACCGGATTTTAGATTAAGATTGTCCTTAAATAATTTACTCTTAAGATAAAGACCGCCAGTAAACTGTAACTCGGGAACACCAATTGCATCGTTATCATTAAAATAATATGACGTGTTAGTCTCAATTAAGATCTTCCAATATTGATAATTCAAAACTATTCCAGCTCCGTTAATATTCCCCAATAAGGGTGGCGGAGAATGTTGAATATCAAGTGGTATTATGTAAGCATTTTTTCGTTTAAAATACTTTGCATCCGCATAAAAACCATCATTCTTATACCTTGCACCAATTTCAATGGATTCAACAGATGTTGAATCTGTAAACTGTTTATACTTTGAATATCCAAAGTAGGTGAATAATTCATCATCAATTCTAAAAGC
>JAZGGS010000394.1:0-7818 GCA_036480595.1 Ignavibacteriaceae bacterium | reverse complement strand
TAATCACCATCTTTTTAACATCAACAAATTCATCTGCTTCAAATTTTTAAAAGTAAATACCCGGATCATTTGCCCACTGTGCCCTTGTGTTAAAGAGCAAAAACAAAAAAAGAATAACTATCACTCTATTATTTGAAATAACAATGAGATGAGAAGAGTATCTACGCAACTAAATCCTCGTTAAACTGAACACTAACCAGTTTCGAAATTCCTTCTTCCTGCATTGTAACTCCGTAAAGAGTTTTTGCAGATTCCATGGTCCTTTTGTTATGTGTAACTACAATAAACTGGGTCTCTTTACTAAAGTCTCTTAAAATATTTGTAAACCTGTCAACATTAGCATCATCAAGTGGGGCATCGATCTCATCCAAAATACAAAACGGGCTTGGCTTAACAAGATAAATTGCAAACAGCAGTGCAATTGCCGTTAGGGTTTTTTCACCCCCTGATAATAATTCAATTGATGTGGGTTTTTTTCCCTTAGGTTTAGCAGTTATTTCAATTTTTGCTTCCAGCGGATCTGCATCTTTTTCAAGCTGAAGATCAACTTCGTCACCGGGATCAAAAAGAATACGGAATACTTTGATAAAATTTTCACGTATACTATTAAAAGTTTCTAAAAATTGTGCTTGGGCAGTGTTGTTTATTTCATCAATTGTTTTAACTATATCTTTTTCAGATTCAACCAGGTCATCCCGCTGTTTAATTAAAAATTCCATCCTGCTCCTTTCCTCCTCAAACTCTGAATATGCAAGAAGGTTAATAGGACCAAGGTTACGAATTTTCACTTTAAGATTGTGAACTTCTTCCCTTGTTTCACTAAATTTGAATGAATCAAGATCATCAAATGATTTTTGCTCAATTGTAAGTGAATAATTCTCATCAATCTGTTCGATAAGATTCTCTTTTTTGATCTTTATTTCATTTAGTTTTATATCAGAATCTCTAATGGAATCGAGCACTACCTCCTTATCATTAATGTTTTTTCTTTGTTCTTTTTCGAGCGTGGTTATTTCTTCCTTAAGATTATTGTAATCGCTCTCAATTTCAATTTTTTCCTTCCTAAGTTCATCTTTTTTATTCTCAAGTTCCTTGTAATCTAATTCCTTTTCTTCAGCAGTAATTTTAACCGTGCTTATTTCATCATGTGCAGACTGAATATTAATTTCTCTTTTGGAAATTGTATTTTTTATAGTCTTTATATTATTCTCTGCCTGGTTTATGGAATTCTCTAAGCTTTTTATCTCGCCCAAATATCTTTCAAGCTCAAGGTTTAAGACATTACTTTTTGAAATTGTGGAGTTATGTTCTTCTTCATATTTATTAAATTCCTCCTCCAGCTGCATTTTAAGTAAGTCATCCTCGCTCTTTTCCCCATATAACTTTTCAAGCTTGTCAGAAAGTTCTGCTCTCTTATTATCAATTTTATTAGCTGACGCAGCTAGTTCCTTTATAAGAGAGTGTGTGTTCTCAATTTCGTCATCAGCTCTGCTCTTTTCAAATTCAAATTGTGCAACCTGCTTTTCGATGTTAGCAAGATCGTTAACCAGCATTTTCCCTTCTTCAGAAAGCAGGCGTAAATCAATCTGGTTAATCTTTTCTTCATGCATTTTAATTTTTACTGAAAGCTCCTTAAGTTCTTTCTTTTTTTCCGGAAGTTCATCTTTCAATTCAGCTATCAATTGTTTTTTACCGAAGAGTGAATCATCAACTTTAGGGGGAGTCCCGCTTTCAATTATTCCTAAGCTGTCTGCGTAATCGCCTGAGAGAGTGGTAAAACTAAAACCGGGGTGTTTTAATGAAAGCTGAACAGCAGTTTCCAGGTTATTAACTACAGCAGATTGTTTTAAAATTTTGTTAAAGAAGCGGCTCCATCTTTCATCTGTTTTTATAAGCGGTAAAGTCCAGCTAACAAAGCCATCAGAGGTTTCAATTTTCTTTCTTATGCAATTGTTAAAGAATTCAATTATCTTTCCACTAAATTTTTTCTTATCAGAATTATCCTTGTTCAGCATGTAAAACGAAGCCCTTCCGAGATCGTTTTCTTTTAAGTATTTAATTCCCTCTTTCAAATCGGTTAAGGAGAGGACAAGGATATTGTTAAGATTATTTCTTAGAGCCGCTTCCACTGCAAGCCGGTAATTTTCATCGGTGTTGCCAACATTTGCCATCAAAACAATTTCGTTATCAGCCCATTCATTATTTTCGAAAAGAAATTTTGTGCCTTTAGAAACACCTTCAAGATTATCAACCAGGTTCTGAACAAAAATTATCTTATCATCCAAACCATTAACACGAGCTTTAAGTTCCAGTTCGGATTCTCTAAGTTTATTAAGCTCGCTTTCCAGTTCCTCTTTTTCAATAAGCTTTTTAGTATAGTTTGATTCTGCCTCTTGCAATTTTTTTGCAGCAGAATCTCTTTCCCCAGTCAGGTTTTCTATAAAGCCAACTGTTTTTGCAACATCGTTTGTTAGTTCCAGGATTTTATTGTTTAACCCGGTTATCTCTTCATTCTTATTGTTTAGTGCTTGCTGGCTGTTGGATAGTAAGTTTTCCTGATCGCTTAGTTCCTTTAACTTGGTTACAACCGCATTTGAATGAACTTTTAATTCTTCTCTTTTCTCATCCAAATTTTCTTTATACTCTTTTGCTTTTCCCACAATTAGCTGTTGTTCCACCTGCTTTAAGCGGCTGTTCGTTCTTGTTTCTTCTATCTCAAGGTTTTTACTTTCAATACTCTTAGCTGTTTCTTCCAGTTGAGTTTTTAGTTCATCAAGTTCTTTTATGTATCTATCAATATTAGCCAGCAGCGAGTTTATTCTTTCATTAGAAATTGAGATGATATTTTTTATATTGTAAGCTTTTTCAGTGTAATCAGCTACTTCATCACGTTTTTGTTTCAGCTTACTTTCGGCGGCGGCTAAAGTATTTTTAAAGGATTCAAGCTTATTGGTACTTTTAGCAATGTTTGATTCGAGTTGATTTTTTCTCTGCTGATTTTCTTCTCTAAGTTTATTTGCTTCTACTGTTTTAATTGAAAACAGGCACATCTCTCTTTCAGCTAAATCGAGTTCCTTCTCACGCAAGGCAGTAGAAAGGTGATTATACCTGTCAGCTTTTTTTGCTTGTCTTTCCAGTGAGTTCACTTTTTTACTAACTTCCGAAACAATATCATTTACCCTGGTTAAATCGATTTTAACTTCATCCAGTTTTCTAAGTGCAAGTCTTCTTCTTAATTTATATTTATTAACCGCGGCAGCTTCTTCAAACATAGTTCTTCGTTCTTCGGCTTTATTGCTAAGAATTGTTTCAACCATTTTAAGTTCGATAACAGAATAGGCATTTGCACCAATGCCAGTATCCATAAAAAGGTTTACTATATCCTTAAGCCGGCAAAGGTTTTTATTAAGAAGGTATTCACTTTCGCCGGAACGGAAAATTCTACGGGTAATTGTTATATCGGTATATTCAGTTGGAAGGATTCCTTTAGTGTTTTCTATTGTAAGAGATACTTCTGCCATTCCCATCGGCTTCCGGTTTGTGGTGCCGTTAAAGATAACATTCTCCATCTTATCGCTACGTAACGCACTGCTTTTCTGTTCACCAAGACACCAGCGAATAGCATCTACAATATTTGTTTTACCACAGCCGTTGGGTCCAACAATGGAAGTTACTCCTTCGCTAAAACCAATAGAAGTTTTTTGTGCGAATGATTTAAAACCGAATATTTCTAATTTTGCCAGATACAAATTCTAACCTAAAATATTAACTTGCTTAAGAGTAAATAACAAATACTGTACGGCTGAGTTTTCTACTTCGAAGTAGAATAAAATTCCACCGAATAACACTATCAGAAAGAGAGTGCAGTAAAAATAGACGCTTCCCGGGCTTGCATCGAATATAACATAGATTCCCTTCATAAGGCGGTATAAAATCCAGAGAAAAATTAATATCAATCCTGTATAGATATAAACATTAATAATATCCGCAGCTAAAACCCTGTAAAGTATTATGCCTATAGGTATTAAAAGTACTATTGGAAGAAATGACCAGATAATGGTAAAATAAATACTGGATATGTAAACACGGGTTCTAACAAATAATGAAGCAGTTTTAACTATTAGTGCTGAAATAACGATAAGAATTATACCAACCAGCGACAACCATATTAATGATGTTAACGGATGCCAGGCAAGATAGTTTACTACCTTTATTATTCCGGGGCTTCCGAATGACAACAATAGTCTTTCCAGAGTAAAGTTTTCTTTGAAATAATAAAGCATATTGCAGATTATCAGCGCCATAATTGTTGCTATTATAATTCCCAAAAAAGTTGATTGGAAAGCAGAAATAATTCTTTGGTCTCTTACATCTGCAAAAAAGTTGTACGGTCTTAACAATGCTCTTGATGCATCTTCGCGGAATTTTTTCCCCGAGTTAACTAAAATTCCCATAAAGAGAGCAAGCATTAGCCCGAAAACTATAAACACCATCGGGGCATCATCTTTCTTGCTTCCAATTGGTATAGTAACTTTTTCAAGATTATACAGTTTGGAACGAATTACTTTATATGTAAGCCGGTTAGTACTTCTGTCTTCCCCAACAATTCCAATATTGTATAAATTTTCTTTGTTATAACCGGATAAGAATGAAGAGTAATCACCCCTGAAATCGATCATAGTATTTAAAAAGAAACCTGCTAGTTCACTTCCGGTAGAATAATCTATCAAATCTTCAAAATATTTTGCCTGCGCTTCGTAAGAATGCTCGTTAACGTAACCGTCTGTGTTGCCAATATTAACAGGGTATGTAGCTTCGGTAATAAGAATTCTTCCCTTACCAATATCATTTTGCAGCTGCTCAATTTCCGCTGAAAGATAAGAAGGTGAAGTGTTTACAAGTTCTAAGCCGTAAAGATCTAAATTATCAATTAATGAAAGATTTTCTTTTCCGAAAGAAGCATAAGTAATTAAATCAGATTTTTCCTTTACAAGGATTGCTAAATTATTAATAATAGATAAATGCGATTCTAATTCAGCCAGGTAAGTGCTGCCTAATCCAATAGCAACAACTGCAGGATATTTTTTGTACGCATCAATGTAATGCGAAACAAAACCTCTGCACCTTGTAAGAAAGTTTTGATCCTGTGCTACACCGGAAGGTATAATGCCTCCGGGCAATTCAATAAATGCCAGCAACCCATACTGTGCACAAAGATTTAGGTAATAAGGATGTGGAACCGATTTGGAAAATCTAACACTGTTAAAGCCGGTTTCTTTAATAAGCAGTATATCCGCTTCCATCATATCATACGTTGCTAATTTGCCGTAATTAGTATTAGATGGAATATAGGTTACACCATTAAGCTGAAACCTTTTATTATTTAAGATAATAGAATCTTGCAGCACTTTAAAAGAATAAACAGCAAACGAATTGTGTGTTACATCAATTAACTTCTCATCCTGCCAAACTTCACATTTGCAGAGATATGTCTTCGGGTTTTCCGGAGACCAGATTTCAGGCGAGTTAAGCTCTGTTGTTCGGTCTAAATTATTTTCCTTATTTCTTTCTACGGAAAAATCATAATCCGGCAGTTCTTTAATTGTATTTCCATTTTGATCGAGAATAGAACTTTTCAATGTAAAAATCGCTGAGCGGTTACTTGTATCGGGAACCTCCCTGAACCTGCTGTTTTGAACGCTTATTTTAATATTAACCTTTGCCTTTGTAAGCTTTTCATTTAACTCACACTTTATCCTGGGGTTAACAATTGAAACCGACGGCTTAAGGTGAATAAATACATCGTTTGTAATGCCGCCATAATTCTTTGGGAATAAAAATCTTTGCTTAAGGGGAATAGTGTTTTCAGAATCAAGTTTATAAAGCAGCTTTACAGTAAGGATGTTTTTATCATCAGCATTAACTATGTCCCGCGGAAGATCTATTGTGAAGGGATATTCTCCGCCGCTGTGCCTATAAATTATAATATCATTTACTGAAATATCAGCAGTATAGTTCAGTCCGAAGAAAATAATTTCCAAAACATTTTTACGTATTTCTTCTCTAGTTAGTTTAAAATTCTTTTCAAAAATAAACTCCCCGGTTCCCTCAAAAATAGATGGGACACCAACCAACACTTTATTTTCCTCTTCATCGGCTGAAGCAACGCTCCATTTTCCGTTAAGCGGAATGATTGACCTGGTCGCGGTAATATCAAAAAAGAGATTATCAGTAAACCTGATTTTGTAGTCCGGTAATTCCCTAAAAACTACCTGCCCAAAAGCTGTACTTTTAAGATATACGAATAAACATAATATGAAAAGTAACTTGTATTTAAGAATTGCCATTCAGTATGGAAAATAGTTGGTTTTGCTTATAAAACTTACAAATATACTAACGAAACGAGGTGAAATCAATGCGAAAACCCGTTTTTACCCAGTTTATTGTAAAGGTATGATTTATTATAACTCTTTGTTTTTTAAAAAGTTACGCAGCTGCAATTATACCAAGGAATGAATCGGCTTTAAGGCATGCGCCGCCCACCAAAGCCCCGTCAATATCTTTTTTAGATAATAACTCACCGGCATTATCCGGTTTTACACTTCCACCATATTGAATTACCAAATTATCACCCACATCTTCAGAAAAATTTTCTACAATAAGCTCTCTTATGGCTGCGTGCACTTCCTGCGCTTGCCCAGGTGTTGCTGTTTTCCCGGTTCCAATTGCCCACACAGGTTCATAAGCAATAATAATTTCGGAAAGTTGTTCCGGGGTTATATCTTTTAGCCCATTTAATATCTGATTTTTCACAACCTCCATTGTTGTACCATCTTCTCTTTGTTCAAGCAATTCACCCACACAAAAGATCGGTTTTAAACTATGCTCCAGTGCTTTCTTTATCTTTATATTAATTACTTCATCTGGTTCGCCAAAAATGTTACGCCTTTCGGAGTGCCCTATAATAACATACTCGCAGCCAACTGATTTTAACATAGATGCTGAAATCTCTCCAGTGAACGCACCGCTATCTTCAAAAGAGAGATTCTGTGCACCAAGCTTAACAGGGGTGGTTTTAATAAGCGAGGAAACTTCGTTAAGAGATGTAAATGGCGGACATACAATTACATCACACTTTGTATCGTTGCCAAGACCGTTAATAATTTTTGACACAAGATCCTGGGATTCGTTCAGGTCTTTATTCATTTTCCAGTTTCCGGCAATTACTTTCTTACGCATTGTAACCTCTGTTGTAATAATTATAAATTTTGATGTGTAAATTACTAATTCACTTTATGTGCATCAATTTTCATATCTAATATTATAGTTTGTGATGACAATAAAATATTTTACTTTTCATTTTTATTTTTAATTTGATTCCAGGATGAAAAGAAAAACTATTCCCCGGCAAGTATTGATTCTTGGCTTTGTTAGTTTGTTTACAGACATGGCAAGCGAGATGCTCTACCCTGTTACTCCAATTTTTCTTACGGCGGTGCTGGGCTCTTCTATGGCTTTGGTTGGTATAATTGAAGGAATAGCTGAAGTAACCGCCGGGCTTCTTAAAGGTTTTGCCGGACAGCTCTCTGATAAGATTGGCAAGCGTTCAATATTTGTTGTGATAGGTTATGGTTTATCTGCCCTGGCAAAACCACTGCCCGGTATCATCCCAACAGTTCCAACTGTTGTTATTTCCAGAACAACCGACCGTGTTGGGAAGGGTTTAAGAACCGCACCGCGTGATGCGTTATTAGGAAGTTATGCTGATGGAAACAGTGGTGCAATATTTGGTTTTCACAGGGGAATGGATACACTCGG
>JAZGGS010000393.1:0-5833 GCA_036480595.1 Ignavibacteriaceae bacterium | reverse complement strand
CTTTTTCTTTACTTATCTCAGTTACAAATCCTTCCCATTTTTTAACAATGTTCTCGAAATTTAATTCCATTACCGGTGAAGGTTGAACATTTGAAACTTTAACATTTTCTGAAGATTTAAAATTATTATTCTTAGCTGTTGATTCTCTGTTTGAAGAACCACTTTTCTTTCCGAAATTGAGATTAGTATTTTTGTTTGGTGAAAATAGAGAATCATTTCTTTCACTTACGCTGTTATGTTGTTGCAAATTGGATTCGGTTTGAATTTCCGAAAGAATTTCAGTTATAGTTGAAGTTTTTTCCAAACCAACCAGGTGGCTAAGTGCAATTTCAATTTTTAATTTTTGATTTTGCGAATATTTTAATTCCTGTTGTGTTTTATTAAGGAAGTTAAGCAGTCGTAAAATATCCCCCTCAGAAAATTTCTCTTTATACTTCAAATACATTTCTTTATAAGCATCAACGGTTTCAGCAAATGAAGTTTTCCCGGTAACCACAACAGTTAAAATGTTTCTAAAGTTTTCAATCAAACCATCCATAAAGTCAATAAAATCCCACCCATTTTCATAAAGGGTATTACTTACTTCGAAGATAGCTTTATAATTTTTTTCCAGAACTGCATCGGTTATTTTAAAATAGATCGCTTCATCTATAAGATTAAGCATCTGGGTAACAGTCTCGGGAGTTATTTTCCCATCGCAGTAAGAAACAACCTGGTCAAAATAACTTTCGGCATCTCGTAACGCACCGTCTGCTTTTTTAGAAATGATAGTAAGAGTGGTATCATCAATTTCAATTTTTTCTGCAGCAGCAATTTTCGCAAGAGTTTCTTTTATTGTATCGAGCTGGATCCTTCTAAAATCATACCTCTGGCAGCGCGAAATTATAGTTAAAGGAACTTTATGAACATCTGTTGTGGCGAAGATAAATATTGTGTGTTCTGGCGGTTCTTCAAGGGTTTTAAGGAAAGCGTTGAACGATTCCCTTGTAAGCATATGAACTTCATCAATAATGTAGATTTTGTATTTCGATTTTGTTGGTGCATATTTTACAGATTCGCGTAAAGTTCGTATCTCATCAATCCCACGGTTTGATGCGCCGTCAATCTCAATAATATCAAGCGATTGCGCATTCTGTATTAAATTGCAGGTTTCACATTCATTACATGGTTCCTGGTTAACGGGGTTATTGCAGTTTAATGCTTTTGCCAGCAAACGCGCGGTAGTTGTTTTGCCTACTCCCCTAGGTCCGGTAAAAAGGTAAGCATGGGCAATCCTGTTCTCCTTAATTGCGTTCTTCAACGTGTTGGTAATATGCTCCTGTCCTACAACTTCGCTGAATTTTTTGGGACGCCATTTTCTTGCTGTAACTACAAATGCCATAGGTCAAAGATAAAATATTTTCTTTCTTTACTCTTCCGTTAAGTTCTATTCAATTTAGTATTTCTTTCGATAAAAAGGAACAGATTTCTTCTAAATATTTTCTGTCTGTTTCATCAAAAGAATTATATTTATAGCTGTCAATATCAAGCACACCAAAAAGCTTTTCGTTTTTAATAACCGGAACAACAATTTCAGAGCGTGAACCTTTATCGCATACAATGTGTCCTGGAAAATTATCAACATCGGGAACAATTATACTCTCCCTTTTTTCTGCAGAAGTTCCGCAAACACCATTGCCTAACTCAATTTCTGCACAGGCAACACAACCCTGGAAAGGACCAAGGTAAAGTTTTTCACCATCAAAAAGATAGAAACCAACCCAGCTTATTTTATCAAAGTTTTGTTTAAAGGCTGCTGTAAGGTTAGACAAATTTGAAAGGAAATTATCTTTTTTATTAAGCAGGATTTTTAACTGCTCAATAAGCAATTTATATTTTTCTTCTGTAGAAAGGTTTGAATTGATTACTCTACTATCTCCCATTCAGATCACTTTTTGTTTGATACTTTCTTTTTACTCTTGCCCGGTGAACTTTTTGTTTTCGTTTTTGGGAAAACATAAGGAACCGCTTCTTCAAGTTTAGCTATCGGAACAATCTTTAAGCCTTCTTTTACCTTATCTGAAATTTCCTTCAAGTCAATCTTATTTTCTTTAGGAATAAGAACAGTTTTTATATCGTTTCTTTTAGCTGCAAGTAATTTTTCATTCAACCCGCCAATTGCAAGAATAGAACCGGTTAGAGTTATTTCACCGGTCATTGCAACACTGTTGGATGCAGGTTTACCATTAACTGCAGAAAGCATAGCCAAAGCCATTGTTATTCCAGCAGAAGGTCCGTCTTTAGGTATAGCGCCTTCGGGCAGATGAATATGGATCTCCTTTCCTTTATAAAAATCAGGATTCAGATCGAACTGTTTAGCTGAAGAACGGAGATAGCTTAATGCTGCCTGGGCAGATTCCTTCATTACATTTCCGAGTTGTCCTGTAAGATTTAACTTACCTATGCCGTTCATTATTGTCGCGTCAACAGTAAGTAGTTCTCCGCCGGTACTCGTCCATGCCAGCCCGGTAACACTGCCAACTTTATTTACCTTACTGTGCTTCTGGTGCCTGAACCTGGGGTTCTTCAGGTATGTTTCAACTCTTTCTTCATCAATAATATTTTTTACAATTCTTTTCTTCTTACCGTTGATTGATTCTTTGGATACAATATCTTTAGCAACTTTTCTTAAAATAGAAGCCATTTCTCTTTCAAGGTTTCGCACGCCGGCTTCGCGGGTATATTCTCTAACGATTTTTCTTATAGCTGCATCATCAAACTCAACTTTTTTATTTTCTAGCCCATGTGCTTTTAACTGTTTTGGGAGAAGATGTCTCTTCGCAATTTCCATTTTATCAAATTCCAGGTAGCCCGGCAGCTCAATTATTTCCATTCTATCCTGAAGTGGAAGGGGAATATTATATCTTATATTTGCGGTTGTAATAAACATTACATGCCGTAAATCATAATCAACTTCAAGATAATGATCGTTAAAAGTATGATTCTGTTCAGGATCAAGAACTTCCAGCATTGCAGAAGAAGGATCGCCGCGGAAATCCATACTCATTTTATCAACTTCATCTAAAAGTATTACAGGGTTTACAGTTCCGGCTCTTTTCATCGATTGAACTATCTTACCGGGCATCGAGCCAATGTAAGTTCGCCTGTGTCCTCTTATTTCTGCTTCATCGCGCACACCACCCAGGCTTATCCGTACAAACTTTCTTCCTAAAGCCCTGGCAATCGATTTGCCGAGTGAAGTTTTTCCAACTCCCGGAGGACCAACAAAACAGAGAATTTGACCGCGCATCTGTTTAACAAGATTTAGCACGGCAATATGTTCAATTATTCTTCCCTTCGGTTTTTCTAAACCAAAATGATCTTCATCCAGAATTTTCTGTACATGGTTTATATCCAGTTTATCCTTTGTTCGTTTAGACCATGGAACATCGACAAGCCAATCCAGGTAATTTCTAATAACTGTAGATTCGGGAGACATTGGCGGGGTTTTTTTAAGCTTGTTTAGCTCCTCCAACGCTTTATCTTCTGCTTCTTTGGGCATTTTCGATTTTTTTATCTTCTCTCTTAACTTAGTAAATTCAGGTGAGGTATCTTCATCATCGCCAAGTTCATCCTGAAGAATCTTTATCTGTTCCTGGATGATAAACTTTCGCTGAGTCTTTGAAATATTTTCCTGTACCTTATTGTCAATCTCTTTTTCGATCTTAAGAATGTCAATTTCGGAATTAAGGATTTTAATTACTTCGTAATATTGTTCTTTAAGATCATACTTTTGAATTATTGTCTGCTTAACATCTATTGTCTGGTTTATATTTGCCGCAGAATAAAACAACTTCCTGTCGGGTTCTACAATATTTTCAAAAGCCGAAAGTGTGTCGTTGGGAATATTGCGGCTTATCTTAACATAATCTTTAAATAGCTGAGACATCTGCCTGATCATAGCATTCATTTCGTGATCCGTTTCAGGTTGAGGAATAACTACTTCAACCTTTGCCTCAAAAAATTCTTTCCTGTCTGTAAACGTAACTATCTTTGCCTGTATTAAACCATCCACCAAAATTTTCAGTAACCCGTTCGGCAGTTTTAATATCTGGACTATTTTAGCAATGGTACCATCCCGGTAAATATCATCGTTGGATGGAGTTTCGATATTTGATTTTTTTTGGGTGGAAAGAAAAATGTATTTTGTATTATCCATAGCATAATTTGCTGCACGGATTGATTGCTCCCTGCCCACCAGTACGGGAAATATCATGTATGGAAATATTACAATATCTCTTAACGGAAGAATAGGCAGGATTTCTGGAATATCGTCTACTAATGAGTCTGAATTGGAAGTACTAACTTCAATTTCGCTACCCTGGTTCAACTAATTTCTCCTTGATTTATTTGCATTTATTAAAAATGAAATATATCAAATTAGATTCCGGCTATCAAGGAAGTTAGCTTTGGCTTGACTCTAAAGCTTCTTTTGAATGGAAGCCAATTGTAAACAGATAAGGTGATATATAATCTTTATATTTGCCTCATTAATTTATAGGAAACAAATGATTGATGATTTAATAAATATAGCTAAAGAAGCCGGTGCTATTGTAAGAAATGGTTTTGGCAAATCTGTAAAGATTGAGTACAAAACAGGTGAAAATAACCTGGTTACAGAAATTGATAAAGCTTCTGAAAAAGTTATAACCGATTTTATAAAGAAAAAATATCCATCCCACAGCATACTTGCAGAAGAGGGAAGCGGCGAACAGAAAGATTCTGAATATCTCTGGGTCATTGATCCGCTGGACGGCACAACTAACTTTGCTCACGGATTGCCCATCTTTTCGGTTTCAATTGGTCTGCAGAAGAATGGTGAAACAATTGCCGGAGTTGTTTATGATGTAATGCGTGGTATCATCTTTTCTGCTGAACCTGGAGCAGGCGCTGAAGCTGATTCAGAAAAAATAACTGTTAGCAAAAACAATAACCTTGCGCATAGTATGCTTGTAACAGGTTTTCCTTATAACAAAAAAGAGAATCCTGATAAACTGTTTGAAAGATTTATTGCACTAACTAAAACTGCAAGGGGAGTGCGAAGACTTGGTTCTGCGTCAATTGATTTTTGCTACCTTGCCAGTGGTGTGTTCGATGGTTTCTGGGAAGTACATTTGCATCCCTGGGATATTTGCGCAGGTAAACTGATTGTTGAAGAAGCTGGTGGTCTGGTAACAGACTTCCACGGCAATAAAACTAATATCTTCACAAAAAGAATTCTATCAACTAATGGAAAGATTCACGAACAGGTAATCAAAGTTATGAATTCACTTTAAAAGTGAAGTTACTTCTCCAATCTTTCATACATCTGTTCGATCAGCTCGCCGTAATTCGATTCTATTGCCTTCCTGCGAATCTTTAAACTTGGAGTAATCTCACCCGATTCTACTGTAAAAGGTTTATGCAACACGGAAAATCTTCTGATACGTTCATAATTTGCAAGCTTCTTCTGCAACTGGTTCATGTCTTGTTCAAGCAGCTTGTATATCTTATCATTTTTTGTAAGGTCTTCTTCAGAAGCGTAAGGGATTTTGTGAGAATCTGCATATTCTTTAAGTGATTCAAAATCTGGTACAACAAGCGCGCTTAAAAACATTCGCCTGTCACCAATCACAATAAACTGATCGATAAATTTACTTGCAAGGAAAGTATTTTCAATTGGAGTTGGAGCAATATATTTACCGGCAGAAGTTTTAAAGAGATGTTTTTTTCTGTCGGTTATCATCAGGAATCCATCAGCATCAAAGACCCCAATATCGCCAGTGTGCAGCCAACCGTCTATCAGGGTAGCTTC
>JAZGGS010000392.1:0-2039 GCA_036480595.1 Ignavibacteriaceae bacterium | reverse complement strand
AACGGCTGCCTAGCTCATTAAGCTGTGTGTTCGATCTTACCCAGCCATAACGGCTGCCCAGCTCATTAAGCTGTGTGTTCGATCTTACCCAGCCATAACGGCTGCCCAGCTCATTAAGCTGTGTGTTTGATCTTACCCAACCATAACGGCTGCCCAGCTCCTCAAGCTGGAAGTTTGATCTATTATCAAGAATCCTTACATCAGAAGGATTCACTTCAGCAATTGAGGTGTTGGTGTTTTGCCTGGTTACAGTTGTTATATTATCCACCGTAACTCTAAACCTGGTTGCCTCATCAACATTATCAGCAACCTGAGCAAGTCCGGTAAAGAATAGTCCCCCCGCCAAAAGAACGGATAATATACAATATCGCATAGCGCCCACTCACAATTAGTGAAAGAATATACTATTAGAACTGCGGGTACACCTCACCCTCAACTGCACATACGCAGCCAATAGTTAGCCATCAATAATGCCAATGTTTATGCCATGGCAATTATTTACGAAAATGCTCGAAAATGATCTCAAAAGGGAATTAATGTGAGTAACTATTACCGATTAGCAAAAGGAATATAGGTTATTTGTAAAAATATATTACAATATTTTGCAGTATTGATTAAGAAAAGAAGTGTTGAAAATAGACTGAAATCAAAGTTTTCTTAAATACCAGATAATTATACTATCTAAGAAGAGTATCCAATTTTGGTCTGGAAATACCTAGTATTCGCGCTGTTTGAGTTTTGTTTCCGTCCAGTTTCATTAAAACTTCATGCGCATAATGTTTTTCTACTTTCTTCAAATCGGTCGAACCAAAATTAACTTCCATCTTTATTATATGATGCGGAACATTCACAGTTCCTGAAACTTCGTGCGAGTCAATCTCTACGTTTTTAATTAAATTTGAAAAGTCCTTTAGTTGTAATTTTAAATCATCAGAAAGTAATATTGCTCTTTCTATTGCGTTCCTAAGCTCTCTAACATTTCCAGGCCAGGGATATCCAAGCATAAAATGCTGAACATCCTTATCTAATTTTTTTGTTGATTTATCAAATTGCTTATTAAATTCTGCAATAAAATGATTAGCCAGCAAAATTATATCCTCTCCTCTTTCCCGTAGCGGCGGAATTTCAATAGAGACAACATTAAGCCGATGAAAAAGATCTCTTCTGAATGATTTGTTTTCCACCATCTCTTCAAGGTTCCTGTTTGTTGCAGAAATTATCCTTGCATTTATTGGAATATCTATAACACCTCCAAGTCTTTTTATAACTTTTTTTTCAATAGCGCGCAACAGCTTTGTTTGAATGTTCAAACTCAAATCACCTATTTCATCAAGGAAGAGTGTACCTTTCCCGGCAAGTTCAAACAAACCTACTTTCCTTGTTCGCGCGCTTGTAAAAGCTCCCGGTTCGTAACCGAAAAGTTCGGATTCGAGCAGGTTTTCAGGAATGGCTGTGCATACTATATCTATAAAAGGGAAATTGCTCGTTTTTCCATTGTTATGAATAGCTCTGGCAAAAAGACCTTTTCCGGTTCCGGTTTCACCAAGTATTAAAATGTTTGCGCTGCTTTTTTCAGATACCTTTTTAGAAAGATTAACTACTCTAAGCAGTTTATCAGACTCACCTCGTATAGATTTAAGTCCCTGCCTGTTCATTCCAAATGTACCGGTACGGTGTGGTTCGGTGATGTAATATTTATTTGAAATTGCTTCGGCAAGAAAAGAAGTGAACTTAAGCACTTCATACGGGAAAATAAAAATATCGAAAAAACCAAGCTTCAATAACGAAGTAACCTGCAAAGCATCAACGTTGCGCATTACTACAATCATTCTGTTAGACAATTCTTTCCTGGCAGTAACTGCATTCTTCAGGAATTCAGAATCCAGCGATTCAATTTGTAAAATAATTATATCATTGTCTTCAATATTAAATTCTTTGGGAAAGTCTATCGCTAATGGAAATCCTTTCAGTTCGAGTTGCTTCAGGGCTGAAGTAACTGAAACCAGGTCGTGAGAATCAGAAAAGACTCTTATTTTTAT
>JAZGGS010000391.1:0-2464 GCA_036480595.1 Ignavibacteriaceae bacterium | reverse complement strand
CGTTGATGAAAAAATTGAAAAATATATTCTCGATATTGTTTTTGCGACGCGTACACCCAAAGAGTTTGGATTAGATAATATAACCGAATTAATAAGTTACGGTGCATCTCCAAGAGCATCAATTTATTTAGCAATGGGAGCAAAAGCAATAGCGTTTATTAAAAGAAGAGGTTACGTAATTCCCGAAGACGTAAGAGCTATCTGTCACGATGTTATGCGCCACCGTATTGCTGTTACTTATGAGGCCGAGGCGGAAGACATCACTTCAGAATATTTGATAAATGAAATATTAAACAAAGTAGAAGTGCCGTAGAATGCTAACCAAGGAACTTCTTAAACAAGTAAGGCAAATTGAAATTAGAACCAAGGGACTTGTAAACCAGGTCTTTTCCGGTGAGTACCATTCGGTTTTTAAAGGAAGAGGAATGGAATTTTCCGAAGTCAGGGAATACCAATTTGGTGACGATATAAGAAATATCGATTGGAATGTTACAGCGCGTTTTGGTCATCCCTTTATTAAAGTATTTGAAGAGGAAAGAGAATTAACCGTAATGTTGATGGTTGATTTAAGTGGTTCGTTAATGTTTGGTTCTGTATCTAAAACCAAACAGCGGGTTGCTGCCGAATTGACTGCAATCCTTGCATTTTCTGCTCTCAAAAATAACGATAAGGTGGGGCTTATTCTTTTTACAGATAAAATTGAAAAGTTTGTTCCGCCAAGAAAAGGGAACAAACATGTTCTTCGAATAATCAGGGAAGTGCTTTCCTTCCAGCCGGAAGGCAATGCAACCGATATCGGTACTGCACTTGAATTTATGAACGGAGCTATTAAGAAAAGATCGATTGTATTCCTTTTATCTGATTTTATGGATGACGGCTACGAAAAGATATTAAAAATCGTGGGTAAGAAGCATGACCTTATTGGAGTTGTGCTGGATGACAGAAGAGAGACAGAAATACCGAAGTTGGGATTAATCAAATTAACTGATGCTGAAACAAACCAGGAACGATGGATTGATACAAGTAGCCGGAAAGTGCAGGGAGTGCTGCAAAAAAGACGTGAAGAAATGATCGGTAAACGAAAGTCTCTTTTTATAAGCAGCAGGTTAGACAGTATTTATGTAAGAACCGGGGAAAATTATATTACTCCTCTTGTTCAGTTTTTTAGATTACGCGAAAGAAGATGGTAAGATTTAGTAAAATAATTTTAATTTCCCTTTTTTTGTTTTGCACTCAGAATTTTGCACAGCAAGTATCAGCGCTGGCATCTGTAGATTCCAGTAATTACCTGGTTGGAGATTATATTAATTACACACTTGAAGTAAGAACTCCGAAGGATATAGAAGTAATTTACCCGGTTATTATTGATAGTCTTGCTCAGGTAGAAATAATAAAAGAATATGAACCGAAAGTAATAGAATCTGAGAATCTTAAATCGATTCGTTTCCATTATATAATTTCTTATTACGATTCATCTGAAATAAATATCCCTTCAATTGCTGTTGAGTATAAAACCATTGGAGACACCCTTGTGCAGGTAGTATTTTCTAACCCGGTAACATTAAATGTGCACACTGTTGAAGTTTCTAATGAAGCTGATATTGAGGATGTTAAATCACCAATAGCCATACCGATAGATTGGAAGCTGGTGCTTCTGTGGATATTAATTGGACTAGTTGTTTTGGGCATTGCATATTTTCTGTATCGAAAATATCAAAAAAGGAAAAGTGAAGAACCGGTAGAGAAAAAGATTATAAAAATACCGGCGTATATAAAAGCTTTAACCGAGCTTGATGAACTTGAAAAAGAACAGCTCTGGCAAAAAGGATTTATAAAAGATTATCATTCAAACATAACCGGTATTGTAAGAAGATATTTTGAAGAGAGATTTGAATTGCCCGCATTAGAATTAACTACTTCTGAATCAATGAGCGAATTAATAATGGTAACTGAAGCGGAAATTATTTACGATACAACAAATAGATTCCTTAACAATGCTGATTTGGTAAAGTTTGCAAAATTTATTCCAATCGATTCAGTTAATGAAGAGATGATGACACAGGCAAAAGAAATTGTTAATAAAACCATTCCCGTAGAAAAGGAAATTGTTGAACAGGAGGAAGTGAATGTTTGACGGAGTAACATTTGCATATCCCTGGTTTTTATATTTTCTTATTATTATTCCTTTATTACTTGCCTGGTATTTTTTCAGGGGAATGAAGAATCAATCATCAGTTACTTATTCTTCGCTTAATATTTTTAAAGATGTTCCTTCTACTTTCAGAGAGCGGTTACGCCATCTTCCAATATTTCTAAGAGTTATAGCAATCGGGTTATTAATTATTGCACTTGCAAGACCGCAGAGTTTTACTTCAGGTAAAAATGTAAGCACAGAAGGAATTGATATTGCTATGGTTCTTGATATTTCCGGTAGTATGCTTGCTGAAGATTTAAAACCAAACCG
>JAZGGS010000390.1:0-6414 GCA_036480595.1 Ignavibacteriaceae bacterium | reverse complement strand
AGTTCAAATTCTGCATCCTTATCAAAACAACAAGGCACAACTCTGCCGTCCCAAGTAATTACCGAAGTCCGCCACAAAGCAAAACAATGATCTTTCAGTCGATTCCTTATTTTAAACGAACCATTTTTAACTTTATACCTTCTGTACTTTTTATTCTCCGGTAAAAACTTCAACGCATTTTTGTAGGAAGATATTTGCATCGTTTTAAAAACAATCTTATCAACTCCAACATCCTTTCCATAATCAAGTACTTCATCAAGCTGATGTTCATTCTGTTTCATGACAATAAATTGAAATTCAATAAAAGGTTTTTTCTTTTTCAATTCTTTTTTCCTTTTTACTAAATTCCTTAAACTTTTATCTGCCTGTTCAAAAGTACCACCAATACGATAATTCTGGTAGCTTTGCTCATCAAGCCCATCAATAGAATAGATCAGTTTATCAGGTGCGTTTTCAAGAATCGTATCAACATTTTCTTCATTTATAAAATGCCCGTTTGTGCTTATCGAAATGTAAACATTTTGTTCCTGTGCATAGCTTATCATCTGCATTAACTGTTTGTTGATAAATGGTTCCCCCTGGAAAAATAACTGAACATAAAAGCCAGTACTTTTTATTTCATCAATCAACAGTTTAAAATCCTTAAGCTGCAGCAACCCGAGGGGTCTTGTTAATGTTCCCAATCCTGAAGGACATTCAGGACATTTAAGATTGCAATGGTTTGTCGGTTCAATAGAATAAGAAATTGGCATACCCCATACAACCGCTTTCCTGGTTACCCTTGATAGACCAAACGAAAAAAGAATATTTAAAACGTTTACAGTTCTTTTTACCGTAAGATATTTTATGAAGTTTATTTCCACATCGACCAAAATTTAATTTTAATATCAAGATAAATATAACCTCTATATTATTGACAAATTAATTCTTCATTAAAATTGTATTAACTTAGCAGAAGTATTAAGTAAATCATTGTAAGGAAATCAGCTTTTTTTTAGATTTAGCTGTCATCTTTCTATTAATAGGAGAAGTAATGTATTTCAGTTTTAGTGATATTCCCGGGCATCAAAACCTGTTCCTTGATTATCTTTACGAGTTTGATAATGTTAAAAAATATTTTAGTTATGATTTTCGGGATAGAGAAAATTATCTGAAAATTTTTAAAAACATTTCTGACTCATGGCAGGATGTATCTCAGCAGGTTTCTTCTATCCTTTCCGATCAGTATTCTTCATTTAAGATTTCCGATAAAACAAAAAATAACATAGAACAATTAGCCAATAAAAATACTCTTGCAGTAGTTACCGGTCAGCAGTTGGGAATAATAGGCGGACCGCTTTATACATTTCATAAAATTATTACAGCCATAAAACTTAGCCGGCAGCTTTCTGAACGTTACGATGATTACAATTTTGTTCCAATTTTCTGGCTTGAAGGGGATGACCATGATTTTAATGAAGTTCGCGCTATACAAATTATTGATGAGGCTAATAACCTGGTATCGATTGGATACGGGGAGAAGATTGGCGAAGAAGATACAAAGCAAAGCGTCGGGTTACTGGAATTTAATGAATCCATAAGTGAATTGTTCAACCAGCTAGCTGGTTCACTCCGTGATACTGAATTTAAGAATTCGCTAATTGATAATTTAAAATCGTATTACGCTGCAGGAAAATCTTTTAAAATTTCATTTAAAGAATTGATCCATTCGATTTTTAATGAACACGGGCTTGTAATTTTAGATCCGCAGGATAAAAGATTAAAGGAACTTCTTAAACCGATCTTCAAAAAGGAGATTGCTGAGTTCAGAAACTATACAGATAAACTCGTTCATACAAGCGCTGAGCTTGAAGAGATTTACCACGCACAGGTAAAAGTTAAACCGGTAAACTTATTCCTCAACGTTGATGATGCCAGGTATTCGATTGAACCGGTTGAGAATCAATTCCGACTTAAAAGAAAACGAAAAACTTTTGAACGGGAAGAGCTCCTGGAAATTGCTGAAACTGAACCTGAAAGATTCAGTCCGAACGTTTTGCTAAGACCGATTTGCCAGGATTACTTACTTCCAACTGCTTTTTACGTGGCGGGACCAAGTGAAATTTCTTATTTCGCGCAAATTAAACCCCTTTATTCATTCTTTAATATTTTACCACCAATCATTTATCCAAGATCATCTGCTACCTATGTTGAAAAATCGATTTCTAAAACGCTCGATAAATATTCAATATCTATCAGCGATCTCTTTATTGATGTTGAAAAAGTTAAGAGAAGTGTGATCGATTCGATATCGGAAACTTCGCTTGATGAAGTTTTTGCAGATGTTTCAAATGAAATTGAAATGGCGTTTGACCGGCTTAAGGAGAAACTATTTGAACTGGATAAACAAACTGCAGACAGTAGTAAAAAGTATAGGGATAAAATTATTAATTCCTTGCAGGAGCTGAGAGGAAAAGCAGAAAATACACAGAAAAAGAAGTATGAAGTTACTTTAAGACAAATAGACCGGGCTGCAATAAATCTTTATCCAAATTCTAATTTGCAGGAACGCGAACTGAATTTTGTAAATTTTGCAAACAAGTATGGGATGGATTTTATTAAATTTATTTTTGATAACCTGGAGATAAATAAATTTGAGCACCAGGTAATTGAGATGTGATTAACTAACTTGTAATAGATTTAATCTGATCCATAAATCCAGGATTCGAAACAGACACACTTTCAAAACCATCAACCTTGCCACCTTCATCCAGCAAACAGGAAAGTATGCCAAATGCCATAGCAATCCTGTGATCGCCAAAACTTTTAAATATAGGTTGCCTGTTTTTTATTTTGCCGGAAACTTTAAATCCATCTTCTAACTCTTCAACATTTAAACCTAGCAGTGATAAGTTGTAACACAACGCACTTATCCTGTCCGACTCTTTTACTCTAAGTTCTTTAATATTTCTAATTTCAAAATCACCTTTAGCAAAGATTCCGGCAATTGTTAATATCGGAATTTCATCGATTATATTCACAACAACTTCTTTACTTATCTTAATATTATTCAACTCGCTTGTAAAGACAGTTACATCTCCAAATAGTTCATCGTTGGATGCTCCCGTCTCTTCAATATTAATTTTTGCACCCATTTCTCTAAAAAGATGGAGCAGCCCGGATCTTGTAGAATTGAATGAGATATTCCTGATGGTTAATTTCGCATTTTTTGTCAGTAGTGCCTGAAGAACAAAAAAGGAAGAAGTTGAAATATCACCAGGCACATAATACTTTTGCGAAACCGGGTAATTACTTTTAGAAACAGAGATTACAGATTTCCTTTGATGTTTCTCAACATCTAATCCAAGCATTCTTTCAGTATGATCCCTTGTTTGATAAGACTCAATAACTCTAGTAATTTTGTCAGAATGCAGTCCAGCTAAAAGAATTGCGCTTTTTACCTGCGCACTTGGAACAGGTAATTCATAAGTAATGGAGTTTATCTGATCAGCAGTATAAAATTTCAGTGGAATCGTATTGGCAGCAGTTCCATAAATCCGTGCTCCCATCAAACTAAGTGGTTCAATTATTCTCATCATTGGTCTTCTAGAAAGAGATTCATCTCCTTCAATAACCGAATCAAAATCCTGCACTGCTAATATTCCGCTTAATAAGCGAGCAGTTGTACCCGAATTTCCTGCGCTCAATGGTTTACCCGGCTTTGCAAATCCTTTAAATCCTTTTCCATAAACCTTAGTACTGTTTACTTCCTCCTTTATCTTAATACCAAGCTGTTGAAGACAGTTAATTGTTGATTTAATATCATCACTTTGCGGAAGGTTTGTAATAACCGATTCACCATTTGCAAGAGCTGAAAAGATTAAAGCCCTGTGCGAAATCGATTTATCTCCGGGCAAAGTTAATGAACCGGAAACTTTTTTTATTTTATTAAAAGATTGGATCATTCAAGTTCTTAATTATTTTTTGCTCCACTTATTAATGCACTCTTCTATTTGTTCTTCATTAAGTTCACTTTTATCATACATACCTTTCGCGGTGCGCTGCCTAAGAGCTTCGTAAATTGTAATTGCCGTTGAAACGGAAACGTTCAGACTTTGTACCATTCCATACATAGGTATATAAAATTTTTCGTCTGCTAATTCCTCAGCTTCTTTCGAAACTCCCCGATGCTCATTGCCCATCACAATTGCTGATCTTTCGGTAAAATCTATTTTATAAAGATCTATTGCATCCTCAGAGATTGAAGATACATAAATTTTATATCTTTCTGATCGAAGCTGTTTAAAGCACTCTTCTACACTTTTAAATTTTTCCCTTTCAATCCATTTAAATGCAGAAGCCGAAGACTTCTTCCCAATTTTGGGAAAGGGTTCAATATTATAAAGAAGTGAGACTTTGGGGATACCGGCAGCATCGCAGGTTCTGAAAATAGCACTCACATTATGCGGATCGTGAATATTCTCCAGAATAATTTTCAGTGAAGGCTGTCTTTTTGAAATAACAGCTCTTATTTTTTCAATTCTTTTTTCAGTCCTGGTCTTTTTCAATAAACACCTTTGTTGAAGACTAGCTTGTAAGTTGATCTGTTTTTTATACGACGTGCTTTATCAAGTTTAAATTTTTCTCTGTTAACATTAAGATAAAATGAAGCGAGTTCAAGGATATTTTTTAACACAGTATCTTCATCGTGAGCCCAGCTTTCACAGCCGGATAAGGAGGGTATTTCGGCAGTGTAGCCGTCAATCGTTTCTGTTACAACAACATCAAGGATCATCTTAATTAATAAACTATCTTATTCAGTAACTGGTTTCACTTATTTCGCCGGTAACAATCTTTACACTGGCGCTGGCACCAATCCTGTCTGCACCCGATGCAATCATAGCTTCTGCATCCTCCTTCGATCTTATGCCGCCCGAAGCCTTAACACCAATATCTCTTCCAACCACATATTTCATAAGCGCTACGTCACCAACAGTTGCACCGCCTTTGCTAAAACCAGTGGAAGTCTTTACAAAATCCGCTCCGGCTTTTTTGCAGATAATGCATGCTTTTACTTTTTCTTCATCGGTTAAGAGTGCAGTTTCAATGATCACTTTACAGAGGGCATTTTTCTGTTTGGCGGTCCTAACAACTTCTATCACATCATTTTCAGCATAATCATAATCTCCCTGCTTTAACCTGCCGACATTCAGCACCATATCAATTTCTGTGGCACCGTTACTTATTGCCTGCTCGGTTTCAAATCTTTTTACTTCGGTGGTTGTAGAGCCAAGAGGAAAACCAACAACGGTACAAACTCTAACTTCTGTTCCCCTAAGCCGTTCGCTGCAAAGAGAAACATAACCGGGATTAACACAAACAGATGCGAAAGAATATTCTTTTGCTTCATCGCATAAAGCTTTTATTTCATCCGGGGTGGCATCGGGTTTAAGCAAAGTATGATCAATCTTGGAAGCCATGTTTTTATCTTTAATGGAATTTCCCACACCCTGTCCGGCTGCAATCCTGGATGCACCAACTTCAACTATGTTCTTAACCGCCTTTGGCTGTGTGATTACATTTGTTTCCCAGCCGCGGCAGGAATCGCCGTGGCAGTAATAATCTGTTAAGACTTTTTCTAAAAAATCAGGAGGTATTTTTTCATCTGATATTTTATGGTTCATTTTATTCACCAATTGTAAATCCTATTTTTTTCTTTGGTTTTGCCGGAGGAGTTATAAGCTGACTAATAACCTTAAATATTGCCTGAATATGTTTATCATGTGAGTCAAATTTCAATTCCAACTCTTTTAGTTTTTGTGCAAGTTCTTTATGTGTTGAAAGTATTTCCCTTAATTTAACAAAAGCCCTCATTATTTGAATATTGACTTTTATAGCTTCCTTGCTTTTTAGAACCGAAGAAAGCATTGCTACGCCTTGCTCAGTAAAAGCGTAGGGAAGATATTTACGATGCCTGCCCCTCCCTTTCTTTAAGATCGCAATTTGCGATGTTAAAGTTTCATGTTCAGTTTTTGATAGTTGAAACATAAAATCTTCAGGGAATCTATCAATATTTCTTTTTACTTGTTCATTTAATCTACCTATAGAAACTCCATAAAGTTCAGCTAAATCCTGATCTAACACAACTTTTTGATTTCTTATTAAGTAGATTCTTTTCTCAATTCGTTCTACAGGAATTATCTCAACGTTTTTCATTTAATTCTTTCTTCTGAAATCACAATATGTGATTTTAAGTTTTTAATTTGTCTGCGGTTCCAAATTGGAACCTCATAGAATCTGCACATCTTATTATGAGTCAGCTCATTCACCATATTTTATAAATGCTTCGTAAGTATTTTTTAACAGCATAGCAATTGTCATAGGACCTACACCACCTGGAACGGGCGTAATGAATGAAGCTTTTTCCGAAACTTC
>JAZGGS010000389.1:0-7125 GCA_036480595.1 Ignavibacteriaceae bacterium | reverse complement strand
AGTTTGGGATCTGCAAGATCGCACAAGTTGGGATTTGGTTATCCCTAGCTGGCAAACACCAACAGGAGCAACAGTACATAATTTATTTATTTTAGGCAACTATGCTCACATTTCTTACTATAGCGATGGTTATGTTGTATTAGATATATCAGATCCTTTAAATCCATTTTTAGCTGGTGAATATTCAACTTCATCACAGTGGGGATGTTATCCATATCTTCCTTCCGGTATAACAATTTGTTCTGATATGAATGACGGACTCTATGTTTTTCAATTTAATGAAACAAATATAGCACCTGTAATATCGCATAGCCCAGTTATAGAAGTCTTTAACTCTGATCCTGTAACTATTAGTGCAACTATAAACGATGATGGAACTATAACAGGAGCAAATACCAGGTACAGAACTACTGTAAATGGAAACACAAGCGGATGGACATTAGTTACTGATCCAAATGGGCCATCAAATAATGTTTATGAATTTGAAATCCCAGGGCAATTGGATGATACTATGGTTGAATATTATATATCAGCACAGGATAACGACAATAACGTTACAACACTTCCCGATGGTGGATCAGGAATAAATCCACCGGGCAGCACTCCACCTTTAACCTTTTTCTCATATAACATTATGATTCCGGGAATTCCTGTAATCAGTTATTATACGCCAACCGGAGATACAACTATTGCACCTGACGGAAGAGTAGCATTCAATATTGATGCAACGGATACGAGTGGTTTTAATTTAAGTTATACCTGGTGGAAAAACAGCGAACAACTGCCTCATACAGGTGATTTTTACTTATACATATCCAATCCAAATGATCCTGTACCAAGAACGGATACTATAGAAGTCGAAGTATCCAATGGATTTAACAATGCAAATGTTAGCTGGTTAGTACATGTTGAAGACCCGACCGGGGTTGCAAATGGAAATCTTCCCCTCATTTACGCCATGTACCAGAATTATCCTAATCCATTTAATCCATCTACGCAAATAAAGTTTACTATTCCAGAGAGCGAAATGGTAAATCTCTCTGTTTATAATATGCTTGGAGAAAAAGTAGTCGGGCTTGTAAGCGAAACTTTGGCAGCAGGTGAATATACCGTAAGCTTTAATGCTAGAGGATTTTCTTCCGGAGTTTATATTGCCAAAATTCAGGCAGGTTCTTTTATTCACTTTATTAAGATGTCTCTGTTAAAATAAGGAAAGGCTTATGAAAATTATTTTTTATTCATTATTAATTACTGCAGTATCACTATTAATATTGCCAAGTTGCACTAAAAATGATAATCCGATAATCGTAGTTGTTGATGATAACAATAATGGCTTTGAAACTAAGGAAGTTGCTGAAGTTTTTGCTATTAAATGTGCTACTTCAGGTTGTCATACAGGAAGCAGCCCTTCAAGTGGACTTGCATTAAAAACCCATTCAGAAGTATTGCAAGGAAGTTCTAACCGGTCAGGAGGAACGGTACAGAATTATGGTGGCGATGTTGTAATCCCTTTCCGGCTTGATGAAAGTTTACTCTACCAATTTATATCAGATAATGTTACACCAATTGCACCCCACGATGCTCTAAACCTTACACAGGATCAGAAAAGTACTATACAGCAATGGATTGAAGACGGGGCAAAAGATAATAATGGTAAAATACCATTCAGCAATCCTTCATATAGAGTGTATGTATGTAATCAAGCCAGTGATAAGATCTCAGTTATTGATGGTGATTCGAAAGTCGTATCAGCAATAATTGATGTAGATTTCCTTCAATTTATGGATTCACCACACTATGTTGAAGCTGAAGGCGGATTTATTTACGTAACACTGATATCGGCGGGAAAACTGCTTAAGATTAGTACCAGCGATTACTCGACTGTGGGTGAAGTATCCGGCATCACAAAAGCCGGAATGATTAAGATTTCTCCCGATGAAACCAAGGCGTACATATCGCGCTCAACAACCGCACTACCTAATGAATTCGGGAGTATTGTGGTTGTGGACATTATGAATATGACTCTGATCAAAGATATTACGCTCCCCTACCCAACCGGCGGTGTTCCTCACGGAATAGCACTTACACCTGATGGGTCAAAACTTTATGTTGCTAATCTTACACTTGATAGAATAAGTATTATTGATGCAATTAATGATGAATATGTCGATGATATTGTTCTTCCTATTGGCACCGAGCCGATGCAGACATCAATATCACCGGATGGAAAATACTTATATATTTCTGCACGCGGCACAAATATGTTGTTGGTTATCGATACTGTAACCGAAAGCGTAATTGCCGAAGTAGCCTTACCGCCAGGTCCTATGCATATTGCGATTTCCAGCGACGGTAATACAATATATGTTCCTTCTATGATGGGTAATGTAGTTAATGTGATTAGTAAAAGCGGTTCAAGCTGGTTGAAGATAAGTGAAATATCACACGATGGATTTAATATGTTGCACGGTGCCGAACTTACTCATGATGACAAATATTTATACGTATCAAGTAGAAATACAAATGGATTTTTCAAACCACATTTTTCTGTAAATGGTGAAGGTCCTCCGGGAACAATTGGTATAATTGATACGGAAACCGGGGAGGTAGTTAAGTTAATAGAAATTGAAGAATTTGGATCAGCAATATCTATTGAAGATTAATCATTCAGTTTTTTAAACCCGTTATTTTTTAGCGGGTTTTTTTTCTTGTAAAAATCACCTCTAATACCAATTCCAACTTACCTTCTTTATCCGGATTTTCCCTTGAGCAATTCCTACATTGTTTAATTCTTCCTTTACATATGGATAAAATATTTTATTAGAAAAAGAGGCCTCGTATTTATTAAATCTTTCTTCACAGTTCAAACAAAGTAATTTAATTTTTCTACCGTCTTAAAACCTTCGATCAATTTTTTCTGAAAACGTTAAATAACCAGTAGCAGAAGTTTCTTTAATCCATCTATAAACAAATGCCGGGATGATATGGCTATCCTTTAATTCCTTCACATTATGACAAAGTGCACATTTACTCATAAAATTAATCGCATGACTAATAGTTAACAAAATTCACCCTAATCTTTCTGTCCTCATTTTACCCATTCGAAATACACATATAAAATTACTTCTCCTTCTTGTTAATCAATAATTACACCTTATCAGCTTATCACTTTTCCTTTGTTATTTCACCTTCATTACGTAATATTAAACAAATTATTTCCAGAATTAATATCAAATAATAAAAATGCGAAAAGTAATATACCCCGGTACTTTCGATCCTGTAACATATGGGCATATCGATCTGGTAAAAAGAGCTATCGATCTTTTTGACGCGGTGGCTGTTACCGTTGCTATAAATCCTACAAAGGAGTCACTTTTTACAGTTGATGAACGGGTTGCAATGTTAAACGATAGTTTGAAAGATTTTGAAAATGTAACCGTTGATTCTTTTGACGGACTGGTTGTTGATCATGCAAAACAAGTTGGTGCATCCGGAATTCTAAGAGGATTAAGAGCTGTGAGCGATTTTGAATTCGAGTTCCAGATGGCATTGATGAACCGTAAACTTTCAAAAGATATTGCAACTGTATTTTTAATGCCGCATGAAAAATACACCTACCTCAACTCAACTATTATACGGAACCTTGCAAGCCTGCACAGCGACGTAAGTGAATTTGTGCCACCCTTTGTTGCGCAGTCATTAAAAGAGAAATTCAAATAAATTCACTAACAATAGAATTTTAAGATGATTTATTTCAAATATTTCCTTTCGCTATTAATTAGTTTAATTTTTTATGGTTGTACTCAAACAGCAGATGAGGAACAAAAATCGGATGAAGATTTAAAGATAAGAGCCAAAGAGCTGGCTATTAACTTTATGATAATTGACACACATGTTGATGTTCCTTACCGGTTGGAGGAGAAATGGGAAGATGTATCCGAAAAAACAGAAGAAGGACATTTCGATTACCCGCGAGCTGTTATCGGCGGTTTGAATGTACCTTTCATGTCAATTTATGTTCCCGCAAAATATGAAGAAACTGGCGGTGGGAAGGAACTGACAAACAAGCTGATTGAAATGGTTGAGGGAATTGCCGCTAACGCCCCTGATAAATTTTCGATGGCTTATTCAGTTGCAGATGTTACAGATAACTTCAAAAGAGGTATTATTTCTTTCCCGATGGGAATGGAAAACGGAACTCCGGTTGAAGGAGATTTACATAACCTGCAATATTTTTATAACAGGGGTATTCGTTACATTACTCTTGTTCATTCAAAAAATAATCATATCTGCGATTCTTCTTACGACGACGAACCGCAGTGGAATGGTTTAAGCCCTTTTGGAAAAGAAGTAGTTAAGGAGATGAATCGGCTGGGAATTATTGTAGATGTTTCTCACATCACCGATAGTTCATTCTATGATGTTATTGATAATTCCATTGCACCTGTTATTGCTTCTCATTCATCCTGCCGTCATTTTACTCCCGGTTGGGAACGTAATATATCTGATGACCTGATAAAAACCCTTGCTGAAAATGACGGAGTAATAATGATTAACTTCGGATCTTCTTTTATTGATGGAAAAGTAAGAGAAGAGAACAGCAAACATTGGGGAAACATAGATTCAATACTCGCCACTTATAATCTCTCCTTTGGTGATAAAGAATCAAATAAAATTATTGAAGATTATTTTAGCAATGTTGAAGTTATGGAAGTAAATGTTTCGCAGGTAGCCGATCATATCGATCACGTTGTAGAACTTGTTGGAATTGATTACGTGGGATTCGGTTCTGATTTTGACGGCGTGCGGTTTTTACCGGAGGATTTAAGTGATGTTTCGATGTTCCCAAACTTAATTTATCACCTTCTTAAAAGAGGTTACTCGGAAGAAGATATTGAAAAGATATGTTCCGGAAATTTTTTACGAGTGTGGAAAGAAGTTGAAGAAACTGCTAAACGTCTTCAACATATTGAAGAGTGAATGATTTTATTAACGTATAAAAAAAGGGTGTAAATAAATACACCCTTCTCGTATACCTCACCCAAAATATTAATTACTAACGCCTGAAATCGTTAGAAGTGCGCCGCCATTAGGTCCGGTTGTTTCAATACTTATGGTTACCGGACTTACAACATTCACAGTATCTTCAGTATCAAAAACCAAAAAGTTGAATTGCGTCCAGCCGGGACTCTGTGTATCTGGTATAATCACACTCAAGTCTCCCTGTGCATCAACTTTTTCACCTTCAACAGTAACATCAACACTAGTTCCACCGGCTAGGGGGTTGCCGTTCTGATCACCAACATAGTAACTAAACGACTGCGAACCACCATGAGGAACATTAATACTAGTTGGATTAATACTAATCTGTGGAATTCCGGAAAACAGCACAATAGTTTCTTTAGAAATTGTCTGCGAGTTCTCATCTATCGTACTGGCAGTAATAGTTGCAAAGCCTTCACCAAAAACCGGGTGATTCGGACGCGGCTCTGCCGAAATTAAATTTACTGTACCAATTCCTAGTGGATTGGTTAAAGTCGATCCTTCTATAATACCTCCGGTAGTTGTAAAATAAACCGCTGTTTCCGGTCTTACCGGGTTTGCATACTTATCGCCTACGAAGGCAGTAATTGGGTTTTCGAGACCAAAAATATTATAACCGGGAAAATTCACCATTGCCGGTGCAATGCTAAAATGAGCAAGATCCGGTAAACCGCCATGAATTGTTACCGCAACGGGAAGTGATGTGATTGTATTGCTTGCAAGATATATTTTTGCAACTACCTGTACTACTCCTGCTTTAATTCCGCTTGTAAGATTAACTACAGCTTTACCATAATTGTTAGTTACCACTTCGGGAGGACTAAGAAATTCACCGCCACCGGGTCCGGCGCCAAGCATAAAGTGCACTACTACTGCATGGTTCGAATCTATTGGAACACCGGCAGAATCCTGTGCAGCAAATTCTATTCTTGTAGTCTCTACAGAACCACTTTCCTTAACACCAATTACCGTGGAAGAAATTGAAGACAGATAGATACTAACCGGATCACCGGAAGGAATTGGGTCCCCCGGACTACCCAAATCACTCAACTCGATAAGAGGGACCGCTAAATCCTCGCCTGCAACCACAACCACACTTGTAGTATCCGTTCTATAACCATCCTTGTAAGCCATTACTAGAAGGCTTTCATCATTTTCAAATTCTGTTTCTAAAGAATACTGCCCAAAAGCTGATGTATATACAATGACGTTTATTGTATTGCCAAAAATCCTTACCAAAGCACTGTCTATTGGAAAACCTGTATCCCGATCAACCACCTGACCAGATATTATAGATTTAGCCGTGACTTCTTCCCCTCCTTCGTTGCTAATTACATCAGACTCGGTTTTACAGCTGTAAAGTAATATCGATATCCCAAGAAACAAGATTACAAATATTAAACTCGATAAAAAGTCTACCAGGGTATCGTTTTTAACAGTATTACTACGCATGATTATACCTATTATTTTTTTGATTCAGATTCAGATTAAGTGCTCAGATTATTTATCATTTTGTTACAACTATTATACCGCTCATTAGTGCATTTTTTTCCAAATAATCAATTTTTTATTGCTTCTGCAAGGTAATTTCTACTTTTAAAGAGTAAATTTGTTGCGGTAATTAATTAAAGAAAATCTTATTGTAAGCTTATTATTTACGCGTAAAAAATTGCTGCGTCTTATCTATAAATAGTGTGGTGGATCAAGAATGTCTTTAATAAATTTAAACGACCTACCGGAGAGGGAAATAATTGCCGGTTTTAATGTAAGGTTTGTTCACTCAGATAATATGACAATTGCTTATTGAAATATTGAAGCCTGTGCAGTGTTACCGGAGCATTCACATAGTCAGGAGCAGATCTGTCCGGTTATTGAAGGAGAATTAGAGTTGAGGATCGGGGGAAAACCTCATTTGATGAAAGCCGGTTATGTTTTTACAATTCCTTCAAATGCAATTTAATAATGGAAATTTGCTTATCGTGTTAAGTACAAATAAGTTTAATCATTAAATATTTTTTCTTTATTCTACCAAGCTACAGGGAAACAATATGAGCTTAAGTCTTATTGCAAAATCAATAAAAG
>JAZGGS010000388.1:0-7164 GCA_036480595.1 Ignavibacteriaceae bacterium | reverse complement strand
AACCTGTAGAAATATACTCCGGAAGAAAGATTTGAAGCATCAAACTTCACTTCGTGATAACCTTCTTCCATCTCGCCCTTAAATACTTCTGCAACTTTTTCTCCTATTGAGTTGTAAACAGCTATCACAAAATCTTTTTTAACAGGTAATGTAAACCTGATAGTTGTAGCCGGGTTAAAAGGATTTGGGTAGTTTTGCATTAAAGCAAATTCCGTTGGTCCGTTAATAACAACTTCTATTTCCGAACTGAATGTTGTTGTTCCGTCAAAATCAATCTGCTTTAACCTGTACAGGTATGTTCCGGGTTTTGCTACTTTATCATTGTAAGAGTAGTTTGTTACCTCGGTGGTAGTCCCTCTTCCATCAACAAAAGTAACTTTCTTCCATTCCGTTTGATCGTTAACATTTGATTTTTCACTTTTCTGGATCTCAAATCCGCTGTTGTTTGTTTCGGTTGCAGTCTGCCATTTGATGATCACTTCGCCATTCACATTCTCGGTAGTAAAAGCAGTTAGCTCAACAGGCACTACTACATCAAGGGGTAAAAGGATTGTACAATCTCCCATAATGTTGTATTGTTCCATTAACTTCAAACCTTCACCTGAACTTCCGCCCCAGAGATCCATGGCATGCATAATACCGTTAAAAAAAACTCCGCCAACAGTTTGCATTTGTTCTGTTGTTAAAAGCATTGTTGAATGATTTTGCATATCACACGGAGGAACCCAGCTGGCAAGTGTTGAGGCACCAAAAGCTGCAATAGCTCCTTTCGGATCGTTCATATCACCGGCTCTTATCCATGCTTCTTCCATACACTCATCCAATTCAAAATTTCCATTTGTACATGAAACATCAATAACAAAAGGATTTTTTGTGCCGTTTGATAAATTATGAATTTTTGAAACATTGAAATCGGTTGTTCCCCAGGAAGTTCCGGAACCATGACCAAGATAATTAATAACACTGCGTCCTTCATTTAATGCAGTGGTAACCTGCGAAGAAGATGCACCCGGATCGTATATTTGATCCACCTGTGTGAAGGACATGTTATTTATCAGCATTTGTCTAAGCCAGTTAGCTCTTTCATAATCAGGCGGGTTACCTTCGCTGCTTGCCACGCCCATTCCCTTATGGTACCATTCAGCTTCAGATCCAACATAAGGATTTTGTTCATAGTTTATAAGTTTCCATAAAATATAATCCAGGTTATCAGAAGAACTGGGTGAAATCCTTGATATAAATGCATCGGGGTAAGCATCGTTACCGGCAAGTTTTGTATAACTCGGGTCAGAAGGAGCACCTTCGCACAACCCGTAAAGTGTTGGTACCTGGTTCGATTCCCCAACAAGAATGATATATGTTAAGCCTTCAGGAGAATCGTAAATATTTTGAATATAAGTTTTTATTGAATTAGCATCAGTTCCAGTCTCTGCAGGATACTCAGCAGTTATGGTAGTTAATCCTCTTTGTATTTTCCAATTAACAAACGGTGTTATATTATCGCTGTACTCAGAAGCATATATTAAAAGTAACCTGCCCTGTTCGGTTACGGTAACATAATCATAATTACCGGTTCCGTAATTAATAAACAGAGTTTTGTAAATGTGGTCAAACTCCATTGAAGTGCCGGCTAAAGGATAGTTCCTTATAAGCGGGTTTACAACCTTCTGGTTGGGATCTTCGTAAACTTCAACAACCAACCTTGTATAAATCTTTAACTTACCTTCTGCAGGATTATACTTCATCGGGTTAAACTGTACAGTTGCTCCTCTTAAATCTTTTACTATGTAAGGTTCATCAACAAGAATTGTTTCTTCAGGATACCAACTGTTAGTTGAATAAAAATTATTGAATACAAAAGGAATAGTTGAAGGATCGATATCACGCGTTATATGTCCCTTTGAAGGCATTACGGGCAGTGTTTCAATTTCTGTGTACTCAGCCGAGATAACATAAAAATTCATTGCTGCTAAATCCGGGATAATAATACTGCTGCGTTGAATTGGTAATTGCGGCATTCCTTTTTCCATTAACCATACGCCGCCGGAAATGGAATAAAGGATGCTTTCTGTTCCGTCAGCATCAACTATTAACTGTTCATAATCGTTTAAGATAAACTCAATAGTTGTGCTGGTGGGGGTTGTGTTTAAAATATTAGTTTGAATTCCATTGAAGCTGTTCAACTGTGCCAATATAATTGAAGGCAAGGAGAAAATAACCAGCAACGATAAAACAATATTCATCTTTATGTTTGTGGTGCGATGACTAAATAGTTTCATTTGTACGGCCCTCTTTCTTTAAATCCTTAGTAATCAACATTAACCTGCCATTTACTTTATGGCAGTAATAATTTTTTCTAAGTGTTTTTTATGAGACCACAGTTGCTTAATTAAGTTGCAGGTTAAGAAGAAGCCCTTGTATAATCCCTGTTACTTAATTATGAAATAGTAAAATACAAAGCTGTGATGATTTCGTTCATCCCGATAATTAAATACTACCGGAGCCTATTTTTTTCTATAAATTTCCTTTAAGTACTTAAAATAGAAAATTCTAACTTTATCAGTCTTTAGCCCTTATGCATATAAAGTGCCATTTATTGAAACAATTTAAAGTAGCTTTATAAGTTGATTTCTAAAGATAATTATTTCTGATGAAAATAATAGGATTCGTTTTGAGATATTTTTTCAAAATGATAACAGGTTTTATGCTCTAAAAAGTTGCTCTTGACAACGGTAAAATAGGAAAACTATATTGAATGAAGAAATTCCTCAATATTTTTCCTTCCTCCTTTTAAGCAAATCATCCACCACAGTAAAACAGTGGATGATTAAAACAAAGTAACCACCAGACAGTGCAACCTATTTTAGCAATAACATTTTCTTAATGGATGTAAATTCAGATGTTTTCAATCTATAATAATATACTCCACTTGTATAATCGCCCGCAGCAAACTGAACTTGGTGATATCCTTCTTCCATTGTTTTATTTATCAATTCAACTACAACCTGCCCAACCGCATTGTAAACAATAAGTTTTACATTAGCTTTTTTAGGCAACGAAAATTTAATTGTTGTAGTTGGGTTGAATGGATTTGGATAATTCTGGAATAAGGCGAACTCTACTGGTCCTGTTACATCAATTTCAACTTCAGGACTGTAAGCAACTGTTCCGTCAAAATCAATTTGCTTTAACCTGTAGAGATATGTTCCGGGTTTTACTACTTTATCATTGTATGTGTAGTTTGTTACCTCGGTGGTAGTCCCTCTTCCATCCACAAAAGTAACTTTTTCCCACACCGTTTGACCGTTGACATTTGATTTTTCACTTTTCTGAATCTCAAATCCGCTGTTGTTTGTTTCAGTTGCTGTCTGCCACATAAGAACCACTTTATCTCCTTCGCTTTCAGCAGTGAATGAGACAAGCTCCACAGGAATTACAGCATTAGCTTCAATTGCATCAAGATCGAAACCGGCATTTGGTGTAACTGCAGTTCCATCTCCATCATCTAAAATTCTAATAAATTGTGCGTGCGCCAGGCCAGATGCTGCTAGATCGAATTGAGTTGTACCATTTCCGGTTCCCAATAATAGCCAGGGGCCATCAATAGTTTGACCGGCATAGCAGTAATATCCCTCGGGAGAAGTATCACCCTCATATACTGTAAAATCCGAACCCGTAACATCTGGAATGGGATACTGCATGTCCAATACACACCAGCCATTCTTACCAATAGAATAGTTAATATCATCCGGTTGTCCAATTACCGCCGGTGTTAATCCCTCGTCGGAGTAATTATTGTTTGGGATTTGAGAAGCAGCAAATTTGTAAACATAATGCCCTTCGCCAGGCTGCAGCTGGAAATCTGTAACTGTTGAACTATTGGTGGTAACAACCACATTATTAATCGTTTGGCTTTGATACCCGTTTGCAACTACGGTAATAGAGTAAGTGCCCGGTAGAACATACTTATGGTAGTCACCTGCAGTTGGATCAGTATAAGTTGGAAAATAGTTGTTTACAAAAACTGATGCTGTTACCGGAGCACCTGTCAACGCATCAGTTACAATTCCTTCAAGCCCATATCCTGCATTTTCGATCATTGCAATCATTGAAGGATAGTTATGGTTATAATAAAGCATTATCTGGGATGCCGGTGGCTGCTTGCTATATGAAATCTCCATTGACCAGCTAACTGAATTCATCAATCCGTAATTGCTATCCTTTGTGCTGCCATTGATGGCATACATTCCGTTATAGCCCTGACCAAATTGTAAGTTAGAGTAACCTGAAACAGATGAGTAAAGCCCTGCTAATTGAATTATATGATTCCAATCGAGTGGTTGATCAGGACGGTAGCTCCAAGGACAGGAGATGTATTCAGTGCCGCTATGATAAGTTGTATGAACAACAAACTGGTTTGAATACATACAGCTTCTTAAATTCTTTGATTCAATCTGAGAACAAGGACCAGTGCTTCCTCCCCAGCCATCCCACATATAAGCCCAGTCGCGGTTCAAATCTACACCATTTGCATTATAGCGAGACATGCTGTATCTGCCATCGGGATTTACCATTAAGTATAACCAGATCTCCCGTGTGTTAATCAGGTTAGTAACTGTAGGATCCGTTCCGTATTGCAAGCAAAGGTCCCGAGCGAATCGAATTATATTTTCCGGCCCGCCAATTTCATCACCGTGAATCCCACCGTCAAACATAACTTCGGGTTCCGGCTCATCAACATCAACATTATCGCTTATTTTTAAAGCGACACATTGACGGTTCTGAATTGAATATCCAAAAATGTACTTTTTACAAATCGATGGGAATGCCCCAGCCAAACTATCTGCAAGATCAATTATCTGTTGGTAAGTATGATACTGAGCCAGTACGAGCCAAAAATTCTGATTGTGGCTGTTTAAGTCTTCAATCTCAACAATGTAGGGAATCCCCAGCTCTTCAATCTGCCTTAATTCATCGGGAATTACATAAGCTACTATATGGTCGTAAGCCGGACCATAAAGATCCATATTTAGCTTAAGGTTGTATAACTGCCTGATGTGCTCAGGATTATCAGCAGAAATTCTTATCTGCTTTTCACCTACTCTCCATCCGCCATCCCCAAGCACTTGTGCATTTACTGATGAAAAAATCAGTAAAGAAATAATAATAAATGATAACGGGGTAAAAGTTTTTTTCATTTTATTCTCTCCGGTTAAAAAATTGTTTTATTGTTTTTAAAATACAAGAAAATGCTCCGAAATAATCGGAGTGAATTTTTAATAAATAATTTTAAGCCATAAAACCATTTAACATAAGAACAAATAATACTTATCAGTACTCTCCCTCATAATCTTTTTTCAGTTCAGCCATGCTTTGAGGATCGCCTATAATTGTTAATCTATCACCTTCAAGAATAACTGTGTTTCCCTTTGGAACAATTGTTTGTCCTTGTCTTCGTAAAATAGCAACCAGGCATCCTTCGGGAAATCGTATATCCTTAAGCGCTTTATCAATCAGAACATCACTTGAGCTGTTTCGCTCTACAAGCAGGGAAAGCAGCCGGTCTTCGTGGAGCACTGCCTCTTTCAGTTCCTGTTCATCATTTGCACTCTGCCATTCTTCAGCAAAGCCGTCTTCTTCAACTCTTCCTGCAATCTGTGCCAAAATTCTTAAATGTTGTGTGGGGTCTTTTTGCGGACTTACTAAAAAGAAAATTGCACTTACATCAGCTTCCTCTTCATCATCTTGGTCTTTAAGTGGATCTTTGAATTTAATATGGATTCCTTGCCTTCCCCTGGCTAAAGCCAATTCTGCATGATTTAAACCTTTTAACCTAAGGTGAGGAAGTGCAATTCCATGTGTAACAGGCGTCGCGCCCATTCTTGTTCCATCCAAAAACATTTTCTCAATTTCCGAAGGCGTGTACTCTACAAACTGCGATATCCATTCGGAGGCTTTACGAACTGCGGTTTCAAAAACTTCTTTTTCTTTATAATCAATAACAAAACTTCTTGTAACAATATCATCAAAGGGATCCGATTCGCGCAATCCTTTTTCTTTAAGAATTCCTCTCAACTCCGTATCCAGCCCGTCAAATCGCAGTCTGCCTAGCCGTTCGAACAGGTGATAAATTGCGCCGGTGCGAACAACTTTATTCCTGGCATAGTACCAGTACCACGCTGCACCAACAGCAATAAGCCCAAGGCTGAAGAGCAATGGAAGAATCCCCATTTCATAAATCAAAACAAAAGGAAGGATTATTCCTAATAAATGGAGCCACGGATAAAACGGTGATTTAAAACCAGGATCGTATGCTTCAATTTTACTTTCACGTATAATTATTACAGCAAGGCAGATGAATGCAAAAACCAATAGCTGGAATGAGCTTGCCAGCTTTGCAATTCCTATTGGATCAAGAAAAACTAAAATTATTATTATGGTTCCTATTGTAAAAATGATAGCAAACAAAGGTGTTCCCCACCTGCTTAGTTTCTGGAAAAACCTTGGAAGAAGATGATCCCTGCTTAAAGCCAGCGGGTAGCGTGATGCAGCAAGTGTTCCGCCATTTGCAACAGATATAAAAGCAAACAACGCGGCTAACGAAAGAAGTATAACGCCAGCATCGCCCAAAATGTACTTTGCAGCAGTGGCTACAGGAGTAAGGTCACCCTTAAGTTCTTCCATTGGAATAACACCCACCATAACAACTGTACCCAAAATATAGATTACAACTGCGCTGCCGAGTGCAAGAATAATTCCTAGTGGAAGATTTCGTTCAGGATTTTTTACTTCTTCAGAAAGAGATGCAATGTTTGTAATTCCAACATAGCTTATATAAACTAATCCTGCTGCAGAAAGAATTGACGACCAGCCGGAATCAAGAAAGCCTTGGAAATTTAAATCGCTTATTTTCGGAACTCCACCGCTAATAAAAATAAGGAGTAAAAATAAAAGCATAGTAATTAATACAACCTGTAACTTTCCACTTCGCTTCGAACCAAAAATGCCTAACATTCCCAGCACAAGTGCAATTACAATTGCCACCGGAACAATTTCAATGGTAGGGAAAAATAATTTGATGTAAGCACCCATTCCAATAAGTGCAAACGCAACTTTTAATACTAGCGCTGCCCAAGTACCAAATCCGCCAATCGTTCCAACCAT
>JAZGGS010000387.1:0-3257 GCA_036480595.1 Ignavibacteriaceae bacterium | reverse complement strand
TTCCAGGCAAATTCCAGTTGAAGCGGGAGTATTCCCTGACCAATTCCAAAACCCACCTCGTAAAACGGACGGGTAAATGTTTTAATTTCTGTTGGCAGAAAAGAAGAAGATTCATTCCCTATTTCAGAAACTGCAGCGTTAAAGAAAGTGTTTAGTGTAATTTCCCAATCCCTCAGTAAAGGAATATTAAGCAGTCTGAATAACTCACTTCCAAAGTTGTGTTCAAGATTAAGAGTAACTACTCTTTCACCAAATATCTCGTTTATTCTTAATGTACGGAAAGTATATTGTTTTGAGATAAGGTTTATATTTCCCGGCAGTGCATACATATCCTGGTAAGGCAAAGTGCCATTATTATACATTCCGTAAACCCTAAACCTCATAAAAGCAGAACGAAATGTTTTTAGGAAGCTCCTTATTCTCAGTTCGTATGTAGTAAAATCAAGATTGCTCTTTAGCAAATTCTTGCTTGAGTAAGTAACATCGCCTGAAAATATAATATACGAACGCCCGAAAGATGTTCTTCTCCGATAGTAGCCGTCTTCAATATAATCTCTTAAATCTAACTCAAACCCGGCTGTAAGTGCATTTATTTTTGTTTCATAGATTACGGGATTTTCCCTGTAAGACCTATCCTTTCTGAAGAAAGAGAAATCGCTGTTATTCTGAGCACTCTTATCAGTATGATTCTTAAACCCGGTTTTCAAAGAGAGAATTGGAAATACCTCAACTTCTATTTCAATATCAAAACCATTCGAGTAGTAGTAATCCCGGAATTCTTCTTTGTTAAACAACGCCAGCAAGGAAGCAGTTATTTCCCAGTAAGCTATTGAACTACCAAATAAAACTTTCAATTTATTGTAAGCGTTAAATCTTATACTGGTTGTTCTATAATCGCTTAACAAATATTCGACTGAGAAATCGGTCTTAAAATTTTTATCCGAAAACCCATAACTAAATTCTAAGCTTGAGTTTAATCGTCGGTCGTAATAATCATCCAAATAAAAGCCAAGTTTTAAAGAGTGACCTTCAACACGGTTGAAATGATAAAAATTAAGCGGTGCATTTATTGCAAAATTATCTGAGAAATATGTTCTGGTACTAAGTATTTCAAACCTATCCCAGAATGCGACCGGTACCATGCTAATACTATCTATTCGTCTGTAAGCCAAATCTTCCTCATCGGTATTTGGAATTGTCTGAATCGAAAGCCAGTAAAGTGAATCTTTTTTATCTGCATCCGGCAGAACAGTAACAATAGCTTTACTAAACTCATTTTCATTAATGGCGGGATTTATTTTATAATCATAAAGAACCGAGTTAAGTTCAAAACCTAACCTTGCTAAACCTAAAAAACTTGCTTTAAGGAACAACCTGTAATCCACCGGCATATAAATTTCATCATAACTTGCAAATTGCTGAAAGATATTAATAGTATCGAATATTCCACCAGGATTTGCAGCACGATTTAAACGAAGATCAACTTTAATTAGATCGTAAGTACTGTCTGTAATAAATACGATTCCTTCAAAGCCCGGATCAGCCGGATCATCAGGTGCTATATGAATCTGATATACTTTTTTATCATCCATCGCAACAATCCGTTCAATATAGAAGTCATAGTAACTCAACGCATCATCAGAGAGCGGTCCCGGTAAGTCGCCTCCGAAGAAATTAACATCGTTGTCATAAAAATTCTGAACGACCCTTCCGCCTGTAACCATGTTTATGGTGGGGGGAAAGTTCGCACTCTGTTTTCGTGCAAGAATTATCTCTTTATAGTTGTCCGGCTTTTGATAATATCCCCTGCTCTGGTTTTCCAATATGCCAGTTATTTTTAATTCGGTTGAATCTCCGGAATCAAATCCAATAACCACATTATTCCCGGTTGCCGAGAAATCCTCTTCGGTTCTTACATCTCCTTTAGTGTAAGCTTCAAATTGATAGCTGTTGAGTTTTTCATTGCGTTCATTCTTTTTCTCAATAGATTTCCTGATGATTTCGAGAGCAGGATTTTCGCCTGGGAGAATAACAATTTCAGGTAATTTTACTTCTGTCTTCTTTAGTTTAAAAGTAAGGTTTGTGATATTTTTACTCAAATCAACTATAACTGTATCGGAATAGTAACCGATATAAGAAACAACCAAAACATAACTTCCGGTTTTTAATTTTAGTTCGAATTTACCTTCAAGATTTGCTGCTGTGCCGGTTGTTGTATCAGTAACTCTTATGTTGGCATAACTCAAACTTTTATCGGTTTCACTGTCTGTAACAATACCTTCTATCTTATATTGCTGCGGTAATACATTGGTTGAGAATACAAGAATAAATATAATACTTAAGATTTTTTGCATAGACGGGTGAAAGTAATTTTTAGTAACTGCTCAAATAAAAAAGAAATTCTATTATGATAAAAACAAAATTAGATAAATGGTCTCAATTATTGATGAACATTCTCATAAACGCTTAAAATATTCATTAAATCCTTTCTGTAATAATTATATTTAGTACCTGATTTTTTAATTTGTAAATTTAATATTGCCTAATACAATACTGAAACTCCGCCCGTCACCCAGATTTTGACCACTATCTATGAACGTGATTATAGTAGAATTGTCATAGTTCTGTGCTTTAGAAATATTTGTTTGTGACATCAGAAATATCGCTATTACAAGAGAAATTAATTTATCCTTCATAATGCTTTAATCGTTTTGTTCAGCCAGCTTTGCGTACATATCCGAAGTAATCAACCATTTTCCGTTATCAAACAACAATGTCATTAAATCCATACCTTGCCATCGATCAATTTTTCGATCATCATAATCAAAAGACATATCAATTTTGAAGGTTACTAAAGCAAAGGTACTCTTACAATGAAATGTAATTTGAGGATCAACCTCTTTGAAATAATGTACTGTTGCATGGTCTATCCATTCTTGGTAGTTTTTTAAATATTCTTCCTTTCCTATTATAGGCGTAAGATACGGTGGTGAAACGAATACAATATCTTCGTGAACGTACTTTGCTTGTTCATCCAAATCTTCCATTTGAGCCCAGGCTTTGTTGTGAGCCAACACTATTCTCCAGACATCCTTTTTTGCTTTTTCAACATCCATTTTATTCTCCCTTTGTGTACAGACGTTTATAGCTGGTAATAGAACTATTAAAATCATTACAAGTTTTTTTATCGGATTTCCCTTTCCTGGTGTTAATAAGTTTATTTCTTAACAATTGTTGTATATAGAATTTCATAATAC
>JAZGGS010000386.1:0-3727 GCA_036480595.1 Ignavibacteriaceae bacterium | reverse complement strand
TCCATCAACATCAGAATAAATTTCGCATCTCTCTGCACTTAAAGCAGCAGCCAGCGCCACTGCGGAAGTATCAGATCCTCCCCTACCTAAAGTTGTTATATCACGTTTGTAACTCACTCCCTGGAATCCGCCTATAACAACCACTTTACCTTTTTCAAGTTCATCCTGCACACGGACAGGTCTAACTTCAATAACTCTTGCATCGTTGTGCCTGTCGTTTGTAATTATTCCTGCTTGTGATCCAGTGAGAGATATTGCCTTCACTCCTAATTCATTAAGAGCAATACAAAGCAGAGCCATAGTTGTTCTTTCACCGGTACTTAGTAGCATATCCATTTCTCTGCGTGAAGGATTGGGTGAAATTTCTTTTGCCATTTTGATCAGGGAATTGGTTGTTTTCCCCATTGCAGAAACAACTGCTACAACATCATTGCCGGTATTTTTAACGGCGGCAATCATTTCAGAAATCTTTTTAAGTTTCTCAACATCCGCTAAACTGCTGCCGCCATATTTTTGTACGATTAAACTCATTATAACTTACGCAGTTCTTCCATCAATTGGGTTTTACTTTTTGTTTTATCATCAACTTTTTTTAATGGCTTTGCAGGTATGCCTGCCATTACCATATTCGGTTCAACATCATTTATAACAACCGAACCGGCAGCAATAACAGCTCCCTTCCCTACTTTAATTCCTTCAAGTATAACAACGTTTGCACCAATCATCACATCATCTTCAATTACAACCGGATCTGCACTTGGCGGTTCTATTACACCAGCCAGTACTGTACCTGCACCAATGTGGCAGTTGCTTCCAACAATTGCTCGTCCACCAACTACTACGTTCATATCAAGCATAGTTTTTTGACCAATAACTGCTCCAATGTTTACAACTGCTCCCATCATAATAACACAGTTATCACCAATCTCAACCATATCTCTAATTATAGCGCCGGGTTCAATCCTGCAATTGTATTTTGTAAGATCAGCCATTGGGATTGCAGAGTTACGGCGATCAACTTCAACGCGATGTTTTGTAATTTGTTGTTTATTCCTTTCTATAAAACTTTCGAGCTGATCATATTCAATAAAAAGAATTCCGGAAACAGGTGATCCGTAAAAATCATAATTACTAAAATCGATTTTATCCAGTTCTCCTTGCAGGTAAACCTTAGCCGGAGTTTTCTTTTTTGCTACAGATATTTTTTTAATTACTTCGTATGAATCCATTTTAAATCCGCTTGTTAATAAAATTACGATGAAAAAATAGAACACAGATTAAACGGATTGATCAGATTTAAACAGATCTATTCCGATCTGTTAAATCAGTTGAATCCGTGTTTCATTCATTTACTTCCAAAAACAACATCTGTAAAAGAATAAAAACCATTTTCTTTGGTTAAAGCAAACTCAGCAGATTTCAGAATTCCTTCAGCAAAAGTTCTGCGTGAAGTAGCACGGTGCGAAATTGAAAGTACTTCGCCTAAAGCGGCAAAGTCAACTGAGTGATCGCCGGAAACGTTACCTAATCTTAATGATGAAGTGTTCACTTTCTTATCTCCAAATATTTCCTGCATCATTTTTGCAGTGCCGGAAGGTTTATCTTTCTTAAATCGATGATGAGTTTCGGAGATTTCAACATCCCAATCCGGCAACTTTTCGTTAGCAATGTTAGTAAGCTGAAGCAGCACCTGTATTCCAACCGAGAAGTTATAACTTTGTACAACCGGGTAAGTTTCAGAAAGTTTCTTAAGCTCTTTTAGGTTAGCATCCGGTAATCCCGTGGTGGCAATAATAAGCGGAACTTTAAACTGCTTCACAAATCCAACGCTGTTGTTAAATACTTCAGGTAAGGAAGCATCAACAATAATTTCCGGTTCTTTTTCAATCCATTCACCGGTTAAATCATAAGTAAATACCAACTCGTGATTATGATCTGCAAAAGCATTTACAACTTCTTTTCCCAATCTGCCTGTTGCGCCTATTAAACCGTACCTCATATCATTCTCGATTAATTTTTCATTTTTTCAATTTCAACGTCAAGCAACTCCCCTGCCCTCTGCGAAATTTTAATAAGAGGAAGCCGCAGATTATTTTCGCAAAAACCGAGCTTAGCCATAACATACTTAACCGGTACGGGACTTGTTTCAACAAACAATGTAGTCATCATACTTAAATATTTATTATTAAACTTTTGTGCCTGCTTTAGTTTATTATTGAGCACTGCATCTGCAACCTGTTTCATCTCTGCAGGATAAGGATTAGAAAATACTGAGATCACCCCGTCTCCACCTAAAGCTATAATTGCAAGGGTTTGGTCATCATTACCTGAAAGCACTGATAAACTATCCGGTTTTAACGAGATAAGTTTTGAGATCTGTGAAATATCTCCGCTTGCTTCCTTAACTGCAACAACATTTTTACATTCATTATGAATTTTTATTACAGTTTCCGGCAGGATGTTCATGCCCGTCCTGGAAGGAACATTATAAAGAATAATAGGCAGGTTAGCTTTTTCCGAAATGAATTTATAATGCTCGAACAAACTCTCCTGCGTTCCCTTGTTATAGTAAGGATTAACAATTAAGAGTCCATCCGCCTTAAGGTCCTCCGCCTGTTTATTATTTTCAACAACTTTTTTAGTATCATTTGAACCTGTGCCAATTATAACAGGCACTGTACCGGTCGCCTCTTCAACAACTGCAGAAATTATTTTCCTTCTCTCGTCATAATTTACAACAGGTGATTCCCCTGTTGTGCCGAGAACAATAAGTGCATCAATTTTATTTTCTAATTGATTCCGGACAATTTTTTTAATCGAATCCAAATCAACAGACAGGTCATCTTTAAACGGCGTAATTAAAGCCGTGCCCACACCTTTAAACATTTCTTATCCTTTATTTATTAGGATTTGACTTTAAAAATAGGAAAAAAAATGGGCTTACTCTAATATTTATAAGTTCAATGTTCAAAGTTCAAAGTAGGGTGTTATTCTTCGTCTAAAATATTAAGAATTGTAAAATGAGGGCTTAAATATTATATTTGCAACGCAATTTTTTAACGCGCCCGTAGCTCAATTGGATAGAGCGTCTGACTACGGATCAGGAGGTTGAGGGTTCGAATCCTTCCGGGCGTACAAGAAAAGCCGGAAGTTGAAAAGTTTCCGGTTTTTTTATTTTAAAGATAGAGCTATTGACGAAGTTTATTTAATCCAGTTGAATAAATAGTTTTCATCGAATTCAACTTCAAATTTTGTTAATAATTCTAAATATTCATCCCGAAACGACTTCTTTTTATGGTGTTCTTCCTGATTCAGTATGTAGTTATAAACATTACTAATTTGTGAATGTGAATATGAAAATACTCCATATCCTTCCTGCCAGGAAAATTTACCATTAACAAATTTATTATCGTTGATAAAATTAGTTGAATTGTTTTTTATATCTCGTACAAGATCAGAGATAGCCATTGATGGTTTTAAACCGATAAAGGCGTGGATATGATCCGGCATACCTTTTACTATAATCGGTTTTTGATTTTTGCCTCTTATTATACCGGCTATGTATTTGTGGAGGTCGTCTTTCCAACTTTTTAAGATTAGATTTTGACGACCTTTAACTACAAATACAACTTGTATGTAGATTTGTGAAAATGTACCTGGCATATATACCACTCCTTTGGAATTCTTCTTTTCCTGTGCGTTTTTAGTTATAATAATTTCATCCCTT